>NZ_KV824558.1:0-43813 GCF_001816045.1 Kytococcus sp. HMSC28H12 | reverse complement strand
CGGTCCGCACCGTGTGCGGACCGCCCCCTCGCGGTGGTCAGGGCCGGGTGGCCCCGAGGCTCACTTGTCCTCGATGGCCTTGGCCTGCGCGTCGGCCACCTTGAGCACGTCGTCCTTGCTGACGTCGCTGCCGAAGACACCGACGAAGTTCTCGCCGACGAGGCGACCGCCCATGGTCGTCTCCTTCTTCTGGCCCATGGCGTCGACGGTGATCTGGGTGCCCTTGAAGTCGTCCTGGTCCACCTCATCGAAGCCGATCTTCACGGACAGACCCCCCTCGGACTTCTCGATGTCGTCGCAGTGCGCACCCAGGGTGGCGAACGCGTCCTGCAGCTTCTTGCCGTCGTCCTTCACACCAGCGGCGATGACGGAGACGTTGGACTGGCCCTTGGTGAAGTCCACCGAGGCGCCCTGGTCGATGTGGTCCGAGGCCTTGAGGCCGTCCAGATCGTCGAGGGCCTTCTGGCACTCCTCGCTGATCTCGCCCAGCTGCTTGAGGCCATTCTCCATCTCGGAGACGTCCATGGCCTCGTCCTTGGCCTCGCCGTCCTCGACGGTGCCGCGCTTGTAGCCGTCCAGCGGGAAGTTGTCCTCGGTGAGCAGCACCTCCTTGGCCTCGTCGTTGCTCAGCGGGTCGGTGCCACCGCAGGCGGTGAGGGTGCCGACCGCGACGAGGCCGGAGGTCAGCAGGGCGAGGGTGCGGGTGGTACGCATGGTGCTCTCCTTCTGATGGCGCGGCGCGGGTGGCGGCACGGGGTGTGCGGCACCGGGACGACGCGGTGGGGGTGGGATCGACCTCACGCTAGGCGGCCGTCCCGGCGGGGGCCGTCACTCCGTGGGTGGAGGGAGGGAGCCCGACCACCGGTCGTGGTCGGGCTCCCGGTGCGGTCCCGGAGGGCGCGGTCACCCTCCGGGTGGTCTCGGCCGCCCGGGCTCAGAAGGCGCTCTCGGGGAGCTCCATGAGGTCCAGGCCGGTCGCCTCGGCCGCCCGACGGTCCGCCCCGATGCGCGGGAGCACCTCGGTGGCGAAGAAGCGCGCGGCGGCCACCTTGCCGGTGTAGAAGTCCCGGTCCTCGCCGGCGGCGCCCGCGGCCAGCTTCTCGGAGGCCACCTGGGCCTGGCGCAGCAGCAGCCAGCCGATCACTACGTCGCCGGCGGCCATGAGCAGGCGGGTGGACTGCAGGCCCACCTTGTAGAGCTCCTGCGGGTCGGACTGGGCGGCCTGGGCCCACCCGGTGAGCAGCCCGAGCAGCTGCTGCAGCTCCGCCAGGGCCTTGCCGAGTTGCTCGCGGGCACCGGCGAGCTCCTCGGCCCCGCCGGCCTGCAGGAAGGCCTGCACCTCACCGGCCACCGCGCCGAGGGCCTCGCCGCGGTCGCGCAGGATCTTGCGGAAGAAGAAGTCCTGGGCCTGGATGGCCGTGGTGCCCTCGTAGAGGGTGTCGATCTTGGCGTCGCGGACGTACTGCTCCAGCGGGTAGTCCTGCAGGAAGCCCGAACCGCCGAAGGTCTGCAGCGACTCGGTGCCCAGCAGCACCCACGCCCGCTCGGAGCCGACGCCCTTCACCAGCGGCAGCAGCAGGTCGTTGATGCGGTCGGCCATCGCCGCCTCGGACCCGGCCTCGGGCTCGGCGCCGGGGTTCTGGGCGCGCCACGCGTGGGCGGTGTCCTGGAAGGTGGCGGTGTACTGCACCAGGGCGCGCAGGCCCTCGGCGTAGGCCTTCTGCAGCATGAGGCTGCGGCGCACGTCCGGGTGGTGAGTGATGGTCACGCGCGGGGCGGCCTTGTCGCCCATCTGCAGCATGTCGGCGCCCTGCACGCGGCTCCTGGCGTACTCGAGCGCGTTGAGGTAGCCGGTGGAGAGGGTGGCGATGGCCTTGGTGCCCACCATCATGCGGGCGTACTCGATGACCTGGAACATCTGCGCGATGCCGTCGTGCACCTCGCCGAGCAGCGTGCCGACGGCAGGAACGTCGGGGTCCTCGCCGAAGCGCAGCTCGCACGTGGTGGAGACCTTGAGGCCCATCTTGTGCTCGATGTTGGTGACGAACGCGCCGTTGCGCTCACCCATCTGGCCGGACTCCAGGTCGACGTGGAACTTCGGCACGATGAACAGGCTGAGGCCCTTGGTGCCGGGGCCGGCGCCCTCGGGGCGGGCGAGCACGAAGTGCACGTTGTTCTCGTAGAAGTCGGCGTCACCGTTGGTGATGAACCGCTTCACGCCGGTGAGGTGCCAGGTGCCGTCGGGCTGCTGCACGGCCTTGGTGGTGCCGGCGCCCACGTCGGACCCGGCATCGGGCTCGGTGAGCACCATCGTGGCGCCCCACTGGCGGTCGATCATGAGCTGGGCGAGCTTCTTCTGCTGCTCGGTGCCGTTGCGGAAGAGGATGTTGGCGAAGCTGAAGCCGGCCGAGAACATGTACGCGGCCGGGTTGGCGCCGAGCACCATCTCGGCGATGGCCCAGTTGAGGCTGGGGGTGGCCAGGGTGCCACCGAGCTCGGGCTCCAGGTTGAGGCGCCAGAACTCTGCGTCGGCCCACGCCCGGTAGGACTTCGTGAACGCCTCGGGCATGGTCGCGGAGTGGGTCTGCGGGTCGAACACCGGCGGGTTGCGGTCCGCCTCGGCGAACGAGGCGGCGATCTCGTTCTCCGCCAGGCGGGCCACCTCGGACAGCACTTCCCGGGCGGTGTCGGCGTCGACCTCCTCGAAGACGCCCTGACCGAGCACCTCCTGGCGGTTGAACACCTCGAAGAGGTTGAACTCCAGGTCGCGGACGTTGGACTTGTAGTGGCTCATCGGTGCCTGCTCCTCGTCGAGGGTGGGGTCGTGCCGGGCGGAGGCAAGTACCCGGTGCGCTGTGTCACACATGATGCCCGGCCCCGGCACTGTGTGCAACACCGTGCACCGGATACTGCGGAGGGGTGGAACCGTTGTGGCCAGCGGGGGCGGGTCAGCGTGCACCGCCTCTGTCCGCGCGCCCGGGGTCAGCGTGCGCCACCCGTGCCCCTGCCTCCGGGGCAGCGTGCACCGCCTGTCCCTGCCTCCGGTCACCGGCGCTGTGTGCTGGCTCCTGCAGGTGCCTCCCGGCGGGCCCAGCCGACCAGGGCGAGCACCAGGCCCGCCAGGAGCAGGGCCGGCGAGGCGAGCATCGCCGTGAGCTCGGCCGTGGTCATCCCGGGGGCGTCCGGGCCACCCTGCTCCATGGCGTCGATGGCAGCCATGTCCGTGGAGAACCACACGCACAGGAACAGGGCGAGGCCCAGGGTCAGCAGGCCGACTCCGATCGGGAGCAGGCGCGGCGTGGGGCGGGTGGTCATGCGAGGTCCTCCTCGGTGCTGGTGCTGGTGCGGTCACGACTCTCGGTGCAACCAGCCTCGCGCACGAGGATTGCCGAGACACCCGGCCCCGGGTGCCGGCCGCTGCGTGCCGTGGGTCACACTGGTCCGCATGACGGACGCCACCACCCTGACCGCTGCCCGCCCCGCCGACTCCGGGGACATCCTCCCCGTCGCCCGTGAGCAGGTGCTCGAGCGCGGCGTGGGCCTCGACGCCGACCAGGTGGAGCAGGTGCTCAACCTCCCCGACGAGCGCGTGGAGGAGCTGCTGGCCCTGGCCCACGAGGTGCGGGTGCGTCACAACGGTGAGGGCGTCGAGGTCGAGGGCATCGTCTCGCTGAAGACCGGCGGGTGCCCGGAGGACTGTCACTTCTGCAGCCAGTCCGGGCAGTTCACCTCCCCGGTGCGCGCGGTGTGGCTCAACGTCAAGGAGCTCATCAAGGCCGCCCGGGAGACCAAGGAGACCGGGGCCAGCGAGTTCTGCATCGTGGCCGCCGTGCGCGGTCCGGACGAGCGCCTCATGGACCAGCTGCGCAACGCCATCGCCGCCATCAAGGCCGAGGTGGACATCGACATCGCGGTCTCGGTGGGCATGCTCACCCAGGAGCAGGTGGACCAGATGGTGGAGATGGGCGTCCACCGCTACAACCACAACCTCGAGACGGCGCGCTCCTACTTCGACCAGGTGGTCACCACCCACACCTACGACGAGCGCCTCGAGACCTGCGCCATGGTCATCGAGTCCGGCATGGAGCTGTGCTGCGGCGCCCTGGTGGGCATGGGCGAGTCCGTCCGCCAGCGCGCCGAGCTCGCCGCCGAGCTGGGGGCCCTGGAGCCGCACGAGGTGCCGCTGAACTTCCTCAACCCGCGCCCCGGCACGCCGTTCGGCGACCTGGAGCCGATGGGGGCCCAGGACGCGCTGCGCACCATCGCCGCCTTCCGCCTGGCCCTGCCGCGCACCATCCTGCGCTTCGCCGGCGGCCGTGAGATCACCCTCGGGGAGCTCGGGACCCGCCAGGGCCTCACCGGCGGCATCAACGCGATCATCGTGGGCAACTACCTCACGACGCTGGGTCGCGACCCGCAGCAGGACCTCGACCTGCTGGCCGAGCTGAAGATGCCCATCCAGGCGCTCAGCAAGACCATCTGACGTGGCGGCTGAGGGTCCGAGGGTCGTGGCCGGCGGTGGGAGGGGTGCCGACGCCGGCGCCGCCACCCCTGACGCCCACGCCGTCCATCCCACGTACTGCGGACACTGCGGCGAGCCGCTCGCGGATGCCGGGCACGACACCTGCACCCGGCGCCTCGAGCTGGAGCCGCCCCGGTACTGCCCTGCCTGCCGTCGGCGCATGGTGGTGCAGGTGACGCCACGCGGGTGGACGGCGTCCTGCTCCCGCCACGGGGTCACCACGGCCTGAGCGGCCCGAGTGTCCTGGGCAGCATGAGCGACCTGACCGACCCGTGTGGGTCGACGGCAGGGCGGGCGGTGTCCACTCATTGGTCCGCCCTCCTGCTCCGCCCGCCCCGCCGGTGGAAACGCAGGACCCCGCGGCCCTCGCCGTCGCAGGTGATCGTGTGGGTGAGCGAGGGGTCCTCGAGCCGCCGGTGGTGCCGGCCGCACAGGGGGAGGGCGTTGACCAGGTCCGTGGCCCCGCCCGGGGGGCCGCCCCGGGCCGACCCGGACCCCCAGGGGTCCACGTGATGGACCTCGCACCAGGCGAACGGTCGATCGCAGTTCTCCTCGGCGCACTCGGTGTAGCGCAGGGCGAGGGCCCGGCGTTGCGTCTCGGTGAACAACCGGGTCCGTCGCCCGAGGTCGAGGGGGACGGAGTCGCCGCCGAGGACCACCGGGACGATGCCCGCGCCGGCAGCCAGTCGGCGCACCTCGCCGGCAGACACCTCGACCCCCGTGTCGGTGAGGCCGGCTCGGTCGGTCTCACCGCGCAGGGTCTCCAGGGTGGTGGTCACCAGCACCGTGACGTTGGTCCGACCGCCCAACTCGTGGGTGGGCAGGTGGTCGATCAGCTCGCAGAGGGCCTTGCCCTTCTCGTGGGCCCAGTCGACCTGCCGGTCCTTCCACGAGAGGTGCTCCCTCCCGGTTGCCTCTGGCCCCGCAGTCTCGACTGGGGTCCTGTCCGTCGCGTCCTTGCGCGCCAGTCGCCGCGGTGCCACGAGCGCATCGAGCACCTTGCCGAGCATGTGGCCCTGGAGCGCGGGGAGGGTGAACCGCCCGTGGACGGTGCCGTCGCCGTTGTCGCGCATCCAGAAGGACGCGGCCTCCCACGCCTTCTGCTCCTGAGTGCGCACGCGCTCGTCCTGGTGGCTGTCCACCACGGCCTCCGGCACGCCCAGCTCTCCCAGGACGCGGCGAGCCGCCCGGCGCAACGAACGAGGAGTCAGTCGCTCGGCCTTGCGGACGAGCACCTCCTCGGCCCGGAGTCGTAGTGCGGGGTCCACGTCTGCGGGGAGGGCGTCGAGCTCCTGCAGGACCACCATCGCGTGCTCCTGGGAGAGCAGCCCCGCATCGAGCGCGCGTGCCAACGGACGCGGTCCCGGCGCGGTGGGCGGCCCCGGTTCAGGGGTCGAGGGACTTCCCGCCTCGTCCGACGTGGTCCCCGGAGACGGGGGAGGGCCCACGGGCTCCGCGAGTGCCTCGGCCAGTACCGCGTCGCGCCGCGTCCCGCCAGAGGTGCGGGCGTTCTTTGCCGCCGCGAACTGTGCGTCGTCGTCGTGCACGGCCCGCCCGGCCCGGCGCGCGGTGGCCAGCACCGAGTGGGAGCGTACGCGGACCTGCTGGCCCCGGTCCCCGAAGCGCGTGGCGGTCCGGGTCAACCACTCGAGCTCCGAGGGGCTGACGGGCAGGTCCTCCTCGGAGCCGGCCGCGGTCAGCGCGGCCAGCAGTCGGTCCACGGCCTGGTCCGCGGCGGCGAACGCCTCGGTCACCTCGTGCCAGGCGCCGGCGCTGCCCGGCGGCTGCCCCGGCGCGATCGGGGCTGTGGTTGAGCCACCGTCGACCACGCGGGGTGGCGCACCTGCGTCCTGTGGGAACCGTTCCGGCATCGTCTTGGGCACGTACACCACCCCCTCGTGGCTCACCGAGGGTCGGACCCCCTGTCCGACCGGCTACCTCAAGAATAGTACATGTATTGCATCAAGTGCAACCCGCGCATCGAACATGTGGACGGTGTGATGCTGGGGCTGCCCGGCCAGCGGACCCTGTGGACATCCGCTCATCGGTGCTCACCCACCACCAGCACCGCCTCGTTCCAGAAGCGCAGCACGCCACCCTGCGCCCGGGCTCCCGCCCGAACCCTCCACGCCTCCCGCACCCGCACCCGGGTCGCCTGGTCCTGCGCCAGGAACCTGCGCCCGGGCCCGGCGATCCCCGCCTCGACACCCGCCCACAGGTCCGCCGGGGCCACCGCCCACTCCCACTCCACGGTCCGGGCCTCGCGCACCGTCAGCCCGGCCTCCCGACACAGGCCGGCCAGGCCCTGCGGGGTCCGCGGGAAGTCCACCTCCTCGGGCAGTCGCTCCGGCGCCACCTCCCGTGCGTCCGCTGCGGAGAAGACCTCGCCCACCAGCCCACCCCACCCGGCGCCTCCTGCCGGCCACACCGTCATCGCCACGCGTCCGCCCGGCGCCAGCACGCGCGCCATCTCGCGCACCCCGTCGACCGGGTGGCCGAGGTGGTTCACGACGAAGTTCGCCACCACCCCGCTCTGGCTCCCGCTCGCCACCGTGAGGCGCGGGAGCCCGCCGACCTCCACCCGTCCGGGTGCCACGCGCGCGGCGCAGGCCACCATCGCGGGTGAGGGGTCGACCCCCGCCACGTCCCACACTCGGTCGAGCGCCCGTCCCAGCAGCCCGCCCGGACCGCACCCGACGTCCAGGACCCGCCCGGCGGGCAGCGCGTCCAGCAGCAGGTCGTGCACCCCGGCACACAGCGCCCCGAACGACCGTCGGTACGCCTCGACCGCGCCCCACGCACCGTCCGACCCCGCCCCGCTCACCGCAGCACCTCCTCGATCTCCCGCGCCGCCGCGCGTGCGGGCCGCCCCACTCCGATGAGCGTCGCCGACGCCGGCCCCGTCCAGTCTCCGTAGCCCATGAGGTGCAGCCGCGGCTCCCCGGCGGCCCGCGTCATCGACCCCGGTGCCACCGCCACGTGCCCGCGCTCACCGCGCACCCCCAGCGGGCGCAGGTGGGCCAGCGCCGGTCGGTACCCCGTGCACCACAGCACGGCGTCCACCGGCAGCTCCTCGCCCGGCGCCACGGGCGGGCTGTTCCACGTGGAACCGGCCGCCTCCGCCGCCTCCTCGCCCCACACCACGCCCGATGCGGTGAGCCGCGCCACCATCGGCACGGCACCCAAGCGCCCCTCGGCCAGGGCCGCGCGCACCTCCGGCACCTGCACGATGTCGCCGAGCGTCCCCACCCCGCCGTCGTCCGGACGGCCGGCATCGAGGGCGGCCCGCCGTGCTGTGGCCACGTCGAAGAGCACCCGTCCGTCCACCTCGGGCGGCATGAAGCGTGGCGGACGCTGCGTCGCCCACACCACCTCGCGCGATGCCGCGAGCTCCGCCGCCAGCTGCGCCCCGGTGTTGCCTCCACCCACCACGAGCACCCGCCCGCCCGGCACCGACTCCGGCCCCCGGTACTGCGCCGAGTGCAGCTGTGCGCCTGCGAACTCCCGCAGGCCCGGCACGCTCGGCCAGAACGGCCGCGACCACGTGCCGGTGGCGCTCACCACGGCCCGCCCCCACCAGGCCGATCTCTCGCCCTCGGGTCGCCCCTCGACCACCAGTCGCTCGCCCTCGCGCCGCACGGCATCGACCCGCACGGGCCGCTGGACGGGCACCTCGTAGCGCTCCTCGTACGCCGTCAGGTAGTCGGCCACGTGCTGCCGCGAGGGGAACGCCCCCTCACCGGTCCACCGCGGCATGAGCCACCCGGGCAGCGACGAGTGCTGCGGCGGGCTGAACGCGTGCAGGCTCGGCCACATCCGCGCCCACGCGCCACCCGGCCCGTCGGCGTCGTCGAGCACCACGTGCCCGATGCCGGCGCGCCGCAGCCAGTAGCTCGTGGCCAGTCCGGCCTGCCCGCCGCCGATGACGACGACGTCCGCCTCCGCGTCCACCGGTGCCTCAGCGCAGCTCGTCCGCCAGCGCCTGCACCCGGCCGTCGATCTCGTCGCGCAGGGCCGCCATGCGCTCGGCGCCCTGGAGTCCGCGCTCAGACGGCTCCTCGGTGCTCCACCGGCGCACGTCACCGGGCAGGTGCCCCTCCAGCTCCGCCGGCAGCTGCGCGTTGTCGCCCACCAGCACGATGACGTCGCTCGCCGCCGCCAGCTCCGGCGTCAGCTGCTTGGGGTGCTCCCCGGCCAGCGAGGCGCCCACCAGGCCCAGCGACTCCGCCGACTCCCCGTTGACGCCCTTCTCCCACGGCGCGGCGGCCACGCCGGCACTGAGCACCTGCACGCCGGGCACGGCCAGACGCCGCATGAGCCCGGCGGCCATCTGCGACTTGCCCCGGTTGCTCGAGCACACGAAGGTCACCACGCGCTCCTGCGGCCGCGGCCACGCCATCGGCTCCACGCCGAGGGAGCGCAGCAGCTCCTCCACACGCCGCCGGATCTCGTCGCGCACCGGACGGACCTCCTCGACGGGGCGCCCAGCCGGGTCGTCCAGCGCCCAGTCCTCGCGACGCACCCCGGGCACGTACGGGCACTCGTCGCCGCAGCCCATGGTGACCACCACGTCGGAGGCCTCCATGTCCTCGCGGCTGAGCACGCGCGGGGCCACGGCGCCCACATCGATGCCGACCTCCGCCATCGCCTCCACGGCGGCCGGGTTCACGGCCTCGGCCGGCTGGGAGCCCGACGAGCGCACCTCCACCCGGTCGCCGCCCAGCGCACGCGTCCAGGCCGCGGCCATCTGGGAGCGGCCGGCGTTGTGCACGCAGACGTACATGACGGCGGGGCGGTCGCCGGCGGGCGCCGGGGTGGGCTGGTCGGTCATGCGGTCGCTCCTTCGCGGACGGAGGCGGGGAACAGGCGGCGTCGCAGCCACAGGGACACGTACACCAGCCCCACGAGCACCGGCACCTCGATGAGCGGCCCGACCACACCGGCCAGGGCCTCACCGGAGGTGAGTCCGAAGGTGGCGATCGCGACGGCGATGGCGAGCTCAAAGTTGTTGCCCGCGGCGGTGAACGCCAGCGTCGTGGTGCGCTCGTACCCCATCCCCAGCGCCCGGCCCAGGGCGTACGAACCGCCCCACATGAGGACGAAGTAGGCCAGCAGCGGCAGCGCGATGCGGGCGACGTCCAGCGGGCGCGAGGTGATCTGTTCACCCTGCAGGGCGAAGAGCACGACGATGGTGAAGAGCAGCCCGTACAGCGCCCACGGGCCGATGGCCGGCAGGAAGCGGTTCTCGTAGCGCTCGCGGCCCATCCGGCGCTCCCCGAGGTGGCGGGTGAGGAAGCCGGCCACCAGCGGGATGCCCAGGAAGATCAGCACGCTCTTGGCGATCTGCCACATCGAGACGTCCAGCCCGGTGGTGTCCAGGCCGAGCCAGCCGGGCAGGACGGCCAGGTAGAACCAGCCGAGCAGGCCGAACATGACCACCTGGAAGACCGAGTTGATCGCCACCAGGACGGCGGCGGCCTCGCGGTCACCACAGGCGAGGTCGTTCCAGATGATGACCATCGCGATGCAGCGGGCCAGACCGACGATGATCAGGCCCGTGCGGTACTCGGGCAGGTCGGGCAGGAAGATCCACGCCAGGGCGAACATCAGCGCCGGGCCCAGCACCCAGTTGAGCAGCAGGGAGCTGCCCAGCATGCGCCGGTCGGCGGTCACCGTGTCGAGGCGGTCGTAGCGGACCTTCGCCAGGACCGGGTACATCATCACCAGCAGGCCGATGGCGATGGGCAGCGAGATGCCGTCCACCTGCACGGTGTTGAGCGCCTCGCCCACCCCGGGCACGATGCGGCCCAGCAGCAGCCCGGCCACCATCGCCGCGCCGATCCACAGCGGCAGGTAGCGGTCCAGGGTGGAGAGGCGCTCGGTGACCTGGGCCTCGGCGGCATCCGGTGGGGTCTGGGTGGTGGTCACCGGGGGTCCTCTCGGTGGGCGGTCGGGGGGGGAGGGCGTCGGCGGGGATCGTGCAGGGGTGGACACGGGACGCGCCACGACGTGAGGGGAATGACGCGCCCGTGCATCGACAGCTGTCGATGGAGGAATCGTGACACAATGCATCGATGGACGTCAATGTGTGCTGTGGTGGGCTCCCGGTGGCGATCTCGGACGCGGAGGCCGAGCACACGGCATCGGTCATGAAGGCGCTCGGGCACCCGGCGCGGGTGCGGCTGGTGGCCGCCATCCGCGCGGCCGACGGCGGCGAGGCCTGCGTGTGCGACCTGCAGGAGGTGGTCGACCTGGCGCAGCCGACGGTCAGCCACCACCTCAAGGTGCTGGTCGATGCGGGGCTGCTCACGCGCGAGAAGCGGGGGCAGTGGGCCTGGTACGCACTCGACCAGCAGGCGTGGGCGGCCGTGGGGGAGCTCTTCGCCTGAGTCGCGGCGCGAGTGAGCCCGGCGGGTGCGACGAGGCACCGGCCGGGCTCACCCCATCAGGTCCGTCAGGCGGGCTGGGCCTCGCGGGCCGGGGTGGTCTGGGTGCGGCTGCCCTGCTTGGCGGCCTGGTAGGCGGCGGCCTCCTCGGCCGAGAGGACGGAACCCTCGCCCAGGAGGGACTCGATCAGCGCGTCCACGCGGACCTTGAGCTCGTCGCGGGTGGCGCGCACGGACTCGACGTCGTCCTCGTCCAGGGTGATGTGCCAGTCCACGTGCTGCTTGGCGGTGAAGTCCTCGCCCAGGTCGGGGCTGGCGATGCTCACCACCACGTCGGCGGCGTGGAGCACGTCGCGGTTCACGGCGCGGGGGTACAGGGTGGTGGTGTCGATGCCGTGCTCCTGCATCACCTGGATCACGGCGGGGGCGATCTCCTTGGCGCGGCGGACCCCGCCGGAGAGCACGTGGATGCGGCCGCCGGAGTACTTGTCCGTCATCACGGCGGCCATCTGGGTGGCGCTGGCGTTGCGAGGGCTGACGAACATCACCACCGGGTGCCCCGTGACCGTGGCGCCGCGGGCGTGGGCCAGGGCCTGGAGGTTCTCCTTGGCGTAGCGCTCGGCCAGCACCGGGATGTGGTCGCGGACCCTGGCGGTGGCCTCCATGTCCTCGCGGACGGCGTGCAGCTCGCGGGCCACCTCGTCGCGGGTGAACACGGCGTCGAACTCGCTGGCCAGTCGCTCCACCGCGTGCTCGTACTGCTGGGCGGTGCCGATGATGGTCATGGGTGCCTCCTGCGTGCGGCGGGGCATCCCGTGCCTCCGCCCCGGTAATTCACCCGATGTTAACCCAGTATTCACTTTCGGGGAAGGGTTTCGGCGCCCGGCGAGTTGGGCGGCTCAGGCCAGCCGGTCCACCCGGGCCCGCTCGTACTGCCCGATGGCCACCGGCTGCGCCCCCAGCTCCGATGCGGCGCGCATCCACCAGTGCGGGTCCGCCAGAGCCGCCCGCGCGAGGAGCACCGCATCGGCCTGCTCCTGCCCGACGATCGTCTCGGCCTGGTGCGGCGAGCTGATCTCACCCACTGCCCCCACCGGTACCTCGAACCCGGCCTCCCGCAACGCCTCCCGCACGGCCGTCGCGAAGCGCACCTGGTAGCCCGGCCCGGAGACGATCTTCGGCGCCGGCAGGTTGCCACCGCTGGAGACGTCCACGAAGTCGACCCCCAGTTCCGCCGCGGCCACCACGAACCGCTGCAGCGAGGCCACGTCGCCCTCGACGTCCTCCCAGTCGGTCGCGGAGATGCGCAGCAGCACCGGCATCGATGCGGGGACGCGCCCGCGCACCTCGCGCACCACCTCGAGGCCGAACCGGTGACGGCCCGCCTCGTCGCCGCCCCAGGCGTCGGTGCGCGTGTTCACCAACGGCGAGATGAACTGGTGCACCAGGTACCCGTGGGCGCCGTGGATCTCGACCGCGTCGAAGCCGGCCGCCACAGCGCGCTCGGCCGCGTCGCCGAACGCGGTCACGGTGGCGCGGACCTCCGCATCGGTCAGCGCGCGGGGCGCATCGAGGTCGCCGAAGGCCTCGTCGGTGGGGGCGACCGTCTGCCACCCGGAGGTCTCGATGCTGTGCGCGTAGCCCTGCGCGTCGGCCCCCACCGGCACCGACCCGCTGCGGCCGTCGGTGCCGAACGGGCGCCAGGTCGAGGCCTTGCGCCCGGCGTGCGCGAGCTGCACCGCGGTGGTCACGCCCGTGCCCAGGCCGTGCACGAAGTCGTTCACGCGGCGCCAGCCGGCCACCTGCTCGTCGTTCCAGATCCCCGCATCGTGGGGGGAGATCCGGCCCTCGGGGGTGACGGCCGCTGCCTCGGTCACGATCATCGAGGCTCCACCGGTGGCGAAGGCACCCAGGTGCACCAGGTGCCAGTCGTTGGGCACGCCGGGCGCGGTCACGGGGTCGCAGGAGTACTGGCACATCGCGGCCACCCACGCCCGGTGGCGGACCTCCAGGTCGCGCAGCGTCATGGGCTCGAACAGGGCGATGGGGCGGGGCATGGGTCCTCCGATGTGGTGGGGCGGGCGTCCGGGGCGTGAACGCACCCTTGTGGCCCGCAATTCCTCAGTCCGCGTGAACCTCGTCTGCCCTCGACCAGTTCAGTTGGGTAAAGGTTTGCCCAAGATCTCCCCTGGGTATGGACATCGTGTGTGTGTGGAATTCTTGAGTCGGCACATGCCGGCACTTCACACACTGGAGGAATCGTGAACAAGAAGTGGACGGGGTTGATGGTCGCGGCGGCGACGATCTGTGCCACCCCGATGATCGCTCAGGCCGCGGGCACGACGGATGGAAGCGGGTGCAAGATCTACGCAGCCACGCCGGGGTACGGCGCCCCGGGGCAGGTGTCGGGGTACGTCTCTCGCTTCGGGTCCGGGTGCTCGAAGGGTGACGTCACCGGCAAGTTGATCCACGCGAAGTGGGGGCCCGACTACGTGGTCTCCAGCTACGAGGGGTACCTCTTGGGTAGCCGGAAGTACCTGTCGGGCGGCGGCACCAGCGGTGACGTCTACTTCACCAAGATCTACGGTGCCACCGGGGCATCCGTGGCCTCGGACCGATTCACGTTCTGACGAGAGGAACGACGTGCAGCTGCAGGCGGCAGGGCTCACCAAGCGGTACGGCACCAGGACCGCGCTCGATGCGGTCGACCTCACCCTCGAGCCCGGCGTGTTCGGTCTGCTGGGGCCGAACGGAGCGGGCAAGAGCACGCTGATGTCGATCCTCGCCACGCACGTCGCACCGACCGCCGGTTCGCTGGCGATCGGGGACCATCGCGTCTTCGAGGGCCAGCGGCCCGGCCCGGGTCTGGAGGGGGCCCGCCGCCTCATCGGCTACCTGCCGCAGAAGTTCACGATCATGGGTTTCTCCAGTGTCCGCCGCAACGTGGAGGTCGCGGCGTGGGCGCAGGGGGTCGATGCGGCGGAGGTGCCCGCCGCCGCAGACCGCGCCCTGGCGCGGGTGGGCCTGTCGGACCGGGCCACCTCCCGCGCACGCTCCCTGTCCGGCGGCATGCGCCAGCGCCTCGGCATCGCGTGTGCCTTGGCCCATGACCCGCAGGTGGTGCTCTTGGACGAGCCCACCGCAGCTCTGGACCCGGTCCAGCGCGCTGGGTTGCGCGACGACCTGGCTGAGCTGGGACGCGATCGCATCGTGGTCGTGACCACCCACATCGTCGAGGACATCGCGCACATCGCCCAGCGTGCTGTCGTGATGGACCACGGCAGCTTCCGGTTCGACGGCACCGTGGCGGATCTGGCTGATCTCGGCGGGGGCGATGTCGTGTCTCCCCTCGAGGCGGGCTACCGCGCCGTCCTGGCCGACCCGGTGCCCGCCGCATGAGGCGCCTGTCCGCCGCCCACCACCCGCTGTCGCTCGCGGTGCTGGCGTTGCTCGTGGCGCTCTCCTTCGCCGTGGAGGCACCCCGTGACTGGCCCCCGGCTGACTGGGGGCGCCTTCCCTTGACCGTCCGGGACTACTCGGTCTGGGCGGCGGTGCTCGGTGCGGTGTGGGGGGCGGTGACGGGTTTGCGGCACGGTCCCGGCAGCGTCGCCCCCGGGCGGTCGACCGGCCGCAGCATCCCCAGTCTCTTGGCCGGTGAGGTGGGTTCGCTGGTCGTCGCGTTGTGGGCGGGGGGCGTGATTGGACTGGTGCCGTTGACCATCACCCTCGCCCGGGGAGCGCCCGGATCGCTCGGCTTCGGGGACGCTCTGGCGACCGTCGCCGGCATCGCACTGCTGGCCCTGTGGCCGATCCTCGGGATGGCCCTCGGCACCCTGCTGGGCCGATGGGGTGTGCTCCTGGCCCCGCTCGTGACCCTCGCCCTGCTCTTCCTGCCGGCGCAGGTGCGAGGCACCCCCTTGGCCAGCATCACGCCGTGGTGGGGCAATGGTTTCCCCGCGCCCGGGTGGGAGATGGCCTGGCCTGCGACGCTCTCGAGACTGGCTGTGCTGGCGCTGGTGGCCGGGGCGCTGCTGCTGCTGGCCGCTTGGCGTTTGGCCACCCCACGAGGAGCCCGTCAACTGCCGGCCAGTGCCCTGGCGGCGGGGGCGGGTGCGGTCGCACTGGCGGCCGTCTCGGTGGGGCTTCGACCCGACATCGTCACCGCCAGCGGTGAGGCGGTGTGCCTCGAGCGGCAGCACGTCACCCTCTGCTCGGCCCCCGAGGAGCAGCAGCTCGTGGCCGCGGCGAGCGGCAGCATCGACGCGATGGTGGGCGCGACCGGAGCGGGTCCGATGACGCTGGCCACCGAGGCGGCGGCATCCCACCAACCCACCGACCTCCCCTTGCGGGGCCTCGGGCAACGGGACCGGTCCTCCGCGGTGGGCACGGTGACGCGCGGCGTGGCATCACAGCTTGCGGGCAGCAGCTCCTGCGGGCCGGGGGTCGCCCAGGGGAACATGGAGGCCTCGACGGACCTGGCCGAGGAGATCCGCCGTCGCGCTGCCTCCCCCGGGCCGGCGGAGAAGGGGACAGGTGCGTCCGCCCTGTCGGTCGAGGAGTTCCGCGCTTGGTACGCCGAGCACCGGAGCGAGATCAAGTCCTGCCGCCTGGGCCCCGAGGCCCTCCGGTGAGCCCCTGGCGAATGTGGCTGTCGGGCCGTTCGGCGGGTGCCGCGGGCGCGGCGGTCGCGCTGGCACTGGTGGCGATGTCCATCAGCTGGGGACAGGCCGTCCACGTGGACCTCGTCCACCCACGCATGGTGCGCTTCTGGGAGGTGCTCGCAGTGCTCACCGCAGTGGCCACGGCCGCGGCGTGGGCTCCGGCCCACCGGCTGTGGGAGGTCACCGGGCACCCACGGCTGAGGGGGTGGGCCCTCGTTCCGTGCCTGGTTGTGGCCCTGGTGGCCGTGGCCGTCCCCCGGCTCGCGAAGGTGCTCGCAGGGTGGTGGCCGGAGTCCGTGCGAGATGCCGTCAGCCAGGCCCCTGGCCAAGCGGTCCACCTCATCGTCTACCCGGGTGTCGTCGAGCAGTCCGTGGGCGCTGGGCTAACGGCGGCCGGGATCGCGCTGGCCTGCATCGGTCTGCTGGGGCGCTGGGTGGGCTCCGTCCTCGCGGTGGCCCTCGCCGCCGCGCTGGTGGTGTGCCAGGCACTGGTGGGGGACGTGGGACTGCCGTGGGCGGTCGATGCCAGCACGCCGCACCCCGCATCGATGCCCGCGGCCTGGGGTGTGTGGGCGGCGGGTACGGCGGTGTGGGTCTGGCGCACCACGCGGCCCACCCTCGTCGGGTTGGACGCCTGAACCACCACCCCCCGGGCGCCGGGAACTGGCCAAGAGGGCCCCCGACGGCGCAGACTGTGCGCCGTCCGAGGGTGGCAAGGGTGCCGCCCCGCGATCTGGGAGTCGCCGTGAACCGTTCCACCCGCCGCGCCGCAGCCCTCGCCGGGGCTGCACTGCTCGTCCTCACTGCCTGCAGCGCCGGGAGCTCCACCGACCCCGACGGCTCCGGCACCTCCGGCTCCGAGGGGGCCAGCGGGCCCTCCGACGAGACCGTCACCCTCGGCCTGGTGGCCGAGCCCGCCACGTTGGACTTCCGCACCGGTGACGGTGCCGCGATCCCGCAGCTACTGCTCGGCAACGTCTACGAGACCCTCGTGACCGTCGACCCCGAGTCCGGCGAGATCGTCGATGCGCTCGCGGAGTCGCACGAGGTGTCCGACGACCGCCTCACCTACACCTTCACCCTGCCGACCGACCGCACCTTCTCCGACGGCAGCGAGCTCACCGCGCAGGACGTGGTCTCCAGCATCGAGGCCGTGCAGGGCACGGCCTGGACCAGCTCGCTGAAGTCCCAGATGGACGTCGTCGAGTCCGCCGAGGCCACCGACGACCACACCGTCGAGGTCACCCTGTCCGAGCCCAGCAACAGCTGGCTGTACGCCATGACCACCCGCGTCGGCGCCGTCTTCCCCAGCGAGACCGATGCGGAGCTGGCCACCAATCCGGTCGGCTCCGGCCCGTACGACGTCACCGACTGGAAGCGCGGTGACCGCATCACCCTGGAGCGCCGCGAGGACTTCACGGGCGAGAAGCCGTACTTCGCCACGGCCGTCTTCCGGTACTTTAAGGACGGCACCGCGCTGAACAACGCGATGCTCACCGGCGACATCGACATCGAGACCACCGTGCAGGCTCCGGAGTCCCTCAGCCAGTTCGAGGGCAAGGACGACCTGCAGGTCATCGAGGGCACCACCAACGGCGAGGTCGTGCTCAGCTTCAACCACGGCAACGCCACCATGCAGTCCGAGCCGCTGCGCCAGGCGATCCGTCATGCCATCGACCACCAGGCGCTGCTGGACACCTGCTGGGCGGGCAAGGGCGAGCTGATCGGCTCCATGGTGCCGCCCACCGACCCCTGGTACACCGACCGCACCGGCGACTTCCCCCACGACCTGGAGAAGGCCAAGGACCTGGTGGAGGAGGCCGGCGTCGACCGCCCCCTGCGCCTGCGCGTGCCAACCCTGCCGTACGCCACCGAGTGCGGGCAGGTGGTGAAGTCGCAGCTGGAGGAGGCCGGTCTGCGGGTGCAGCTCGACCAGCTCGAGTTCCCCGCATCGTGGCTGGAGCAGGTGTACTCGAGCGCCGACTACGACCTGTCCATCGTCGCCCACGTGGAGCCGCGCGACCTCGGCAACGTGTTCGGCAACCCCGAGTACTACCTGCGCTACGAGAACCCCGAGCTGACCAAGGCCCTGCAGGCCGCGGACGCCGGCACGCAGGAGGAGCAGACCGAGCAGATGAGGAAGGCGGCCGAGATCATCAGCACCGACGCGGCGGCGGACTTCCTCTTCCTCCTGCCGAACCTGGTGGTGGCCGACGCCGACATCCAGGGCATCCCCACCAACGCCGTCACCGAGGGGTTCGACCTCACCGCCCTGCGCCGATGAGGTGAGCGTCCTCCGGTGCGCGTCACCCCATCAGGAACTGCGGTTCCGGCCCGCGGCCCACGTACGCTGCCCCCATGGATGCTCTCGCCACCAAGATCTCCGACATCAACGGGTACTACTGGTACCTGGTGATCGTGCTCCTGGTCATCGCCGGTGTCTGGTTCACCCTCCGCACCGGCGTCGTGCAGCTGCGCCTGCTGCCGGAGATGGTGCGCAACATCCTGGAGAAGCCCGGCTCGGACTCCGATGACGGCATCTCCGCCTTCCGCGCCTTCACCGTCTCCGCGGCCTCCCGCGTGGGCACCGGCAACGTGGCCGGGGTGGCCGTCGCCATCGCCGTCGGTGGCCCCGGGGCGGTGTTCTGGATGTGGGTGCTGGCCATCATCGGCGGCGCGACGGCCTTCGTCGAGTCCACCATGGCCCAGCTGTACAAGGTCAAGGGCGGGGACGGGTACGTCGGTGGGCCGGCGTACTACATCCGCGACGGGCTGGGCTGGAATCCGGTGGCCGTGCTCTTTGCCGTGATCATCACGTTCACCTACGGCTTCGTCTTCAACGCCGTGCAGTCCAACTCGATCAGCTACTCGCTGCAGGACACGCTCTCCGGGGTGGAGAACATCGCGCTGATCACCGGCCTGGTGCTGGCGGGGCTGACCGGCGTGGTCATCTTCGGTGGCGTGAAGCGGGTCTCGGCGGTGACCGAGGTCATCGTCCCGGTGATGGCCACGCTGTACATCCTGGTGGCCCTGGTGGTCGTGGCGCTGAACATCACCGAGGTCCCGGCCATGTTCGCCCACATCGTGGGGCACGCGCTGGGCTTCAAGGAGGTCGCGGGGGCCGGCATCGGCGCGGCGCTGATGCAGGGCATGCGCCGCGGCCTGTTCTCCAACGAGGCCGGTATGGGTTCGGTGCCCAACGCGGCGGCGACGGCCTCGGTGAGCCACCCGGCCAAGCAGGGTCTGGTGCAGGCCCTGGGCGTCTACTTCGACACCATCATCGTCTGCTCGGCCACGGCTTTCGTGATCCTGCTGTCCAACCCCCAGTTCGGCGTCGACGACCCGCAGGGAATCGGCCTCACCCAGAGCGCCCTGCAGGAGCAGGTGGGCAGCTGGGCCGGGCCGTTCCTGTCGGTGGTCATCTTTTTCCTGGCGTGGTCCTCCATCCTGGGCAACAGCTACTACGGGGAGGCCAACATCCGGTTCCTGGCCGGCAAGCGCAACGCCCAGCTGGCCATCATCGTCTTCCGCGTGCTGGTGGTGCTGTGCGTGGTCGGCGGCGCGCTCGGCTCGGTGGCGCTGGTGTGGAACCTGGCCGACCTGGTGATGGGCTTCATGGCCACCATCAACCTCATCGCCATCCTGCCGCTGGGCGGTCTGGCCATCGCGATGCTCAAGAACTACGACGATCAGCGCAAGCGGGGCGAGGAGCCCGTGTTCCGCCGCTCCGAGCTGCCGCAGGCCCGGAACGTCTCGCTGTGGGGTGACGGCATGGGCATGCCCGAGGTCCGCGCCGCCGCGGGGGAGAAGCGGTGAGCGGCATGGATCTCGGGCGGGTCTGATGCTGCTGCGCCTGGCCTCCCGCTTCGCCGTCCTGCTGGTCAGCCTGGCGGTGGCGAGCCTCATCGTGTTCGCGGTGATGGCGGTGCTGCCCGGTGACCCGGCGCGGGTGGCCCTGGGGCTGAACGCCTCTGAGGAGTCCGTGGCGCAGATGCGGGAGGAGTTCGGGCTCGACCGCTCTTGGCCGGTGCGTTACACCGAGTGGGTGACCGGCCTGCTGACCCTGGACCTGGGGCAGTCCTACGTCTCCCGGGCGGAGATCGCCCCGCAGCTGGTGGACCGTTTCGCCGTCACCCTGTGGCTGGTGGGCACGGCGATGGCGCTCGCGGTGCTGGTCGCCGTGCCGCTGGGAGCCGTGATGGCCCTGCGGCACCGGTCCGGCGTGGGTGTGGTGCTCTCCGCGGCCAGCCAGGTGGGCATGGCGGTGCCGGCCTTCCTGGCGGGCATCCTGCTCATTGCCCTGTTCGCGGTGCGGTTGGGGTGGCTGCCCTCCGGCGGGTGGACTCCCCCCATCGAGGGGGTGGGGGAGTTCCTGCGCAACCTGGTGCTGCCCGCGGTCTCGCTGGCGCTGGTGCAGGCGGCGATCCTGGCCCGCTACGTGCGCAACGCCGTGTTGGAGGTGATGGACACCGACTTCATCCGCACCGCGCGGGCCAAGGGGCTCACCCGGGGTCGGGCGCTGGCGCGCCACGGGTGGCGGAACGCCGCGGTGCCGGTGGTGACCGTGCTGGGCTTGTCGCTGACCTCGATGCTGGTGGGGGCCGTGGTCATCGAGCGCGTCTTCGTGATCCCCGGGGTGGGCTCGATGCTGGTGGACGCCGTCGCGCAGCGCGACCTGATCCTGGTGCAGGACGTGGTCATGGTGCTGGTGGCCATGGTGCTGGTGGTCAACTTCCTGGTGGACGTGCTGTACGTGGTGATCGACCCCCGCATCGGAGGCCGTTCATGACCACTGCGGCGTCCCGGGGTGTGCTCTGACCCGCCCCGGGGGGATGCCGGTCTCCCGCCGGAACGCCCGGCGGAACGACACCTCCGACCCGTAGCCGGTGGCCCGGGCGACGGCCGCGACGCCGGAACCCTCCCGCAGGAGCCGGTGCGCCTCGGCCATGCGTACCCGGGTAACCCACGCCATCGGCGCCTCCCCGGTGAGCGCGGTGAACCGAGCACTGAAGGCGCTGCGCGACAGGCCCGCCACCCGGCTCATCCCCGTGACGCCCCACGGGTGGGCCAGGTTCGCCAGCATCGCGCCCAGCACCGGTCCGATGGCGTCGTCCCGGCTGGCGGCCCACCACCCCGCCTCGGTCGGCGCCTCCCTCACGGCTCGCCGAACCTCACGCAGTGCCAGCCCCTCCACCAGGTGTGCGCTGACCTGAGCCCACCCCTCGGCCTGTTCCTGCGCCTCCCGCAGCACCAAGGCGGCCACGGCCCGCAGAGCGGCGACGTCCTCCCCCTCGGCCGCGGCCCGCAGCAGGGGCGGCAGGCGCGCGGGCAACCGGGGGGAGGCCGGGTGCTCCAGGGCGATAGCGCCGCACACCAGGTGCAGGGCCGGGTCGCGCCCACCGAGGTCCAGCTGCTCGATACCGCCGCCCAGGTCGACCCGGCCGCTCTCGGCCAGACCCACTGTCCACAGGGGCGTTCCGTGGGCCGCGATGCGGTGTCCGGTGCCGTGCGGGGCGAGGACGATCTCCCCCTCCCCGAGGGTCACCGTGGTGTCGTCGCAGATCACCACGCACGTGCCCTGCAGGACCAGGTGATACATCACTGACCCTGGCAGCGCCGGGAGGTCGACGGCGGTCGACCCGTCGAGCCTCGTGTCGCAGTGGAAGATCCCACGCGAGCGCAGCAGGGCACCCAAGGGGCTCGGGTCCATCGGTCCTCCGGACGATCGATCATGGATGGAGGACTTCCGGGCATGGATCGTCCCTCGATTCCTCGCCACGATGACACCACACGATCAGAGAGGACCCGTCATGACTCACCCAGAAGCCCCCATCACTGCCCCCGCCGCGGACGGTGCCCTGCCTGCAGCGGTCCCGGTCACCGTCGCCGTCGTCGGAGCCTCCGGCCGCGTCGGCCAGCGCGTGTCGCAGCGCCTCCGCGAGGCCGGCCACCGCGTGGTGCCCGTCTCACGCACGCCCGACCCCGGTGCCCCGCCTCCCCATCGGCCGGTGGACGCGCTGGATCCCGAGGCGGTCCGCGCGGCGCTGGAGGGGGTCGATGCCGTGGTCGTCGCCCTCGGCATCTCCGAGAACCCGCTGCGGGTGCGACTGCGCGGCTCCCGGGGTACGGCGGACGACGTCCGCTCCCGCGGGACGCGTCACGTCATCGAGGCGATGCGCGCCACGGGCGCCCGGCGCCTCGTCGTGCTCTCCAGCACCGGGGTGGGGGACTCCGCCGGGGTCCTGACACCTGGCATGCGGCTCGTCATCGCCGGGCTGCTGCACCCCCAGTTCGCCGACCACGCCCGTCAGGAGGAGCTGGTGCGGTCCTCCTGCCTCGACTGGACCATCGCCCGGCCGGTCAACCTGCGCCCCGCCGCGAGCGCGCCGGTGGTGGCCGACCCGCACGGTCGGGTGGTCTCCATGGATGTCGGCATCGACCAGGTGGCCGACTGCCTGGCCCGCTGGGCAACCTCCTCGGAGCACCTCGGGGCCACCGTTGCGCTCTCGAGCTGAGGCCCCCGTGCTCGATGTCGTGATGGGTCTCGCCCTGGTGCTCGCCGCTGTGCTGGCTGGGTTCTGGGCCACCTGGTCGGTCGTGGTCCTGCCGGCCCTGGACTCCCTGCCGGCGCCCGTGGCCGTGGCGGCAATGCGGAGATGCAACGAGACGGTGCTCACGCCGCTGTTCCTCGTGCCGTTCGCGACGGCGCCGTTGACGGCGGCCGCCGGCGGGGTGGGTCTGCTGCTGGAGCGGGCGTGGCTGCCTGCGCTGCTGGTCGGCTTCGCGGTGGTGCTGCAGGTGGTGGGCGTTGTGGTCGTGACGGGGTTCGTCAACGTGCCCCTCAACGGCGCGCTGGCCGAGGCCCAAGGTGCGCCGTCGGAAGCCTGGGCGGCGTTCAGTGGGCCGTGGCAGCGGGCCAATCTGGTGCGGACGGCCTCCGGGCTGGCCGCGCTGGTGGTGCTGCTGGTCGCCGCGCGTATGCCCTGACGCCTTCCTGTCCCTGTCGACACGGGACAACTGCGCGCTGCCGGACTCGTCGACGTGCTGCGGCACGATGGACTCCTGACACCTGGGAGATGCACCAGGGGTTCCACCCGCTTCCGTAGGCTGCCTCCATGCCCACCCCGTCCCTGGCTGCCGCGGCCCCCGCTCCGGTCGCCGCCCGCCCCCCGAGCCGTGCCGGCCGCGCCTATCTGGTGGTCGGCGGGGTGATCGTGGCCGTGATGGTGGCGATGGCGCTGCTCTCCTACGTGTGGACACCCTTCGACCCCACGCACGTGGTGCCCTCGCACCGCCTGCAGGGCCCGTCGGGCGAGCACTGGCTGGGCACGGACAAGTTCGGGCGCGACACCTTCAGCCAGGTCCTCGTGGGTGCCCGCACCACGCTCTACGTGGGCTTCGTGGCGGTGGGCGTGGCGGCGCTGCTCGGGGTGCCGCTCGGCGTCCTCGCCGCGATGGGGCCGCGCTGGCTCGACGCGCTCGTGATGCGTGCCGCCGACATCGGCCTGGCCTTCCCCGGCCTGCTGCTGGCCATCATGTTCGCCGCCGTGTTCGGCGCCTCCACCACCTCGGCGATGCTCGCCATCGGTCTGGCGAGCGTGCCCTCCTTCGCCCGTGTCGCCCGTTCCGGGGCGCTGGGGATCGTGCCGCGTGAGTTCGTCACCGCCGCCCGCGTGGCTGGGCGGCGGCCGCTGGCCATCGGGTGGCGCCACGTGCTGCCCAACGTGCTGGGTCTGGTCATCGTGCAGGCGTCGGTGAGCTTCGCGCTGGCCGTCCTCGCGGAGGCGGGGCTGAGCTTCCTCGGCTTCGGCACCCCGCCGCCCACGCCCAGCTGGGGCCGAATGCTGCAGGAGAGCCAGCCGCTGCTGGCCTCCGAGCCGCGCCTGGCCGTCGTGCCGGGTGTCGCCATCGCGCTGGCGGTGCTGGGGTTCAACCTCCTCGGTGACGGCCTGCGCGACCGCTACGACCCGCAGATGCAGGTGACCGACCAGTGAGCACCCCCGGCCGCGACGACCTCCGCACCGGTGCTGAGCTCGACAGTCGAGACCTGCACCGGTGCGGTTCTCACGACCCGGCCCGCGACGCCGCCACGCGCCTCGAGGCGCGTGACCTCGCCATCGGCACCCGCCACCGCACCCTCGTCGAGGGGGTGGACCTCACCCTGCGCGCCGGCGACCGGGTGGGCCTCATCGGCGAGTCCGGCTCCGGCAAGTCGCTCACGGCCCTGGCGGTGATGGGCCTGCTGCCGGACAACCTGCAGGCCATCGGCAGCATCGAGATCACCCCCGAGGGGGGCGCCCCCACCCAGGTGGTCGGCGCCTCGGACCGCGCGATGTCGCGCCTGCGCGGCCGTGACGTCTCCATGGTCTTCCAGGAGCCGATGAGCGCGCTCAACCCCACCATGCGCGTGGGTGACCAGGTGGCCGAGGTGATGGAGATCCACGGCACCGCCACCGGTGACGCGGCCCGCCGCCGTGCCGTGGAGCTGCTGCGCGACGTGGGCGTGGTGGACCCCGAGGCCGTGGCGCGCTCCCACCCGCACCAGCTCTCCGGCGGGCAGCGGCAGCGGGTCGTCATCGCCATCGCGCTGGCCAACGACCCGGACGTGCTCATCTGCGACGAGCCCACCACCGCGCTGGACGTCACGGTGCAGGCCACGGTGCTGAAGCAGGTGCTCGAGGGCGCCGAGCGCAGCGACGCGGCCCTGCTGTTCATCACGCACGACCTGGCCGTGGTCTCGCAGGTGTGCGAGCAGGTGGTGGTGCTCTCCGGCGGTCGCGTGGTGGAGCGGGGCACGGTGGCCGAGGTGCTCGGGGCGCCGCAGCACCCGTACACGCAGCGGCTCGTGGCGGCCTCGGAGCTCACCCCGCGGCTCGGGTCGGCCGGGGCCACGGCGCTCGCGGTGGCCGACGAGCGGGCCGGTGCGGCGGACGACGGCGCGCCCGAGTCCGCATCGCCAGCGGTGCGGGTGGAGGACGTGCGGCAGGTCTACACGCGCCCGCGCCGGCACCTGTTCGCCGCGCCGCCGCAGGTGGTGGCGCTCGACGGGGTCTCGCTCGAGGTGTCGCGGGGCGAGCGCTTCGGCATCGTGGGGGAGTCCGGCTCCGGCAAGTCCACCCTGCTGCGCCTGCTCGCGGGGCTGGAGAACCCCGCATCGGGCCGGGTGGAGGTGCTGGGCCGGCAGGTCTCCGGGGTGCCCGAGCGGCGCCTGCGGTGGCTGCGTGAGTCGCTGCAGATGGTGTTCCAGGACCCGCGCGACTCACTCGACCCGCGCATGACCGTGCGCGACGTGGTGGCCGAGCCGCTGGTGGCGCAGGGCTGGTCGCGCCAGGATGCCGACGACCGCGTGGCCGAGCTGCTGGAGCGCGTAGGCCTGGAGGCGTCGATGGCGCGCCGCCACCCGCACCAGTTCAGCGGCGGGCAACGGCAGCGCATCGGCATCGCCCGCGCGCTGGCGCCGAGTCCGCAGGTGCTGCTGGCGGACGAGCCGGTCTCCGCACTCGACGTGAGCGTGCGCGGCCAGGTGCTCGACCTCATCGGCGAGCTCGTGGACGAGATGGGGCTGACGCTGGTGTTCGTGAGCCACGACCTGTCGGTGGTGCGCCACGTGTGCGACCGCGTGGCCGTGGTGCGGCACGGGGAACTGGTGGAGGTGGCGCCCACCGAGGAGCTGTGGGCCGCGCCGGGCAGCGAGTACACGCGCGCCCTCATCGAGGCCGTGCCGCGGATGCGAGTGCCCCGCGCCTGAGCGGCGGGGAACGAGGCGGACACGACGAAGCCCCGCGCGGCAGGTGCCGGCGGGGCCGTTGGAGCGGGTGACGAGAATCGAACTCGCGTATTCAGCTTGGGAAGCTGATGTTCTACCATTGAACTACACCCGCAAGGTGTGTGCAGCGGCACAGTGTACACGGGGTGCTCGGGGGCCGCGCAGTGCGCTGTGCACCGCGATATTCTCGCCGCATGCTCCTCTCGGACCGCGACATCGCCGCCCGCCTCGACGCCGGGGACGACTCCGCCGTCCGACTGGACCCGTGGGACCCCGCGATGCTGCAGCCCAGCAGCGTGGACGTGCGCCTCGACCGCTTCTTCCGGCTGTTCGACAACCACAAGTACCCGGTGATCGACCCCGCGCAGGAGCAGCCCGACCTGACGCGCCTCGTGGAGGTGGACGGCGAGGAGTCCTTCGTGCTGCACCCCGGCGAGTTCGTGCTGGGCAGCACCTACGAGCAGATCACCCTGCCCACCGACATCGCCGCCCGCGTGGAGGGCAAGAGCAGCCTGGGGCGGCTCGGGCTGCTCACCCACGCCACGGCCGGCTTCGTGGACCCGGGGTTCTCCGGCCACGTCACCTTGGAGCTGAGCAACGTCGCCACCTTGCCGATCGTGCTGCACCCGGGCATGAAGATCGGCCAGCTGTGCTTCTTCCAGCTCTCCTCGCCCGCCGACCACCCCTACGGCAGCGACAAGTACGGCTCGCACTACCAGGGCCAGCGCGGGCCGACCGCCTCGCGCAGCTGGAGCAACTTCCACCGCACCGCCATCTGACCCCTCCGCCGCGATGCGGTGAGGGCCCCGAGTCCGTCGGCCTGCGGTTGTCGGTGGGCCCGCGTAGGGTCGAGGCCATGATCCGCTTCGAGGGCGTGACCAAGCGGTACCCCAACGGCACCGTGGCCGTGGACGACCTGCACCTGGAGTGCCCGCGGGGGCACATCACGGCACTGGTGGGCCCCTCCGGCTGCGGCAAGACCACCAGCCTGCGCATGATCAACCGCATGGTGGAGCCCTCCGAGGGGCAGATCCTCCTCGACGGCCGGCCCAACACCGAGCTCGACGCCGACGAGCTGCGCCGCACCATCGGGTACGTCATCCAGCACGGCGGGCTCTTCCCGCACCAGACGGTGCTGCGCAACGTCATGACGGTGCCGATGCTGGTGGGCTGGGACAAGCGCAGGGCCCGCACGCGGGCGCTGGAGCTGCTGGAGCGGGTGGGGCTCGACCCGCAGCTCGCCGACCGCTACCCCGCGCAGCTCTCCGGTGGCCAGCAGCAGCGCGTGGGCGTGGCCCGGGCGCTCGCGGCGGACCCGCCGTTGATGCTCATGGACGAGCCGTTCAGCGCCGTCGACCCCATCGTGCGTGAGCACCTGCAGGACGAGTTCCTGCGCATCCAGGAGGAGTTCGGCACCACCATCGTCATGGTCACCCACGACATCGACGAGGCGATGAAGTTGGGGCACCAGGTGGCCATCCTCCGTGAGGGCGGCCACCTGGCCCAGGTGGACAGCCCCGCCCGTGTCATGGCCCGCCCGGCCGATGACTTCGTGGCCGGCTTCGTGGGGCGCGACCGCGGGTACCGCTCGCTGGCCTTCCACGACGGCGCGGTGCCCATGCAGACCGAGCGCACCGTGCGGCTGGGGGAGCCGCTGCCGCGCGACACCGAGTGGGTGCTGGCCGTGGACGACGCGCACCAGCCGCTCGGTTGGCTCCGCACCGATGGGGGTGAGGTCGCCTCGCAGGAGGCGCTGCGCCTGGGCGGCACCCTGGCCCGCCGGGGCGGGTCGCTGCGCGAGAAGCTCGACGCGGCGCTCTCCTCGCCCAGCCAACGCGGCGTGGTGGTGGACGACGACGGCCGGCTCGTGGGCACGGTGCGCCCGCACGACGTCCTCGACGTCATCACCGACACCGACCGCAGCGACCCCACCTCGCAGCACGCCGAGGGCACGGACCCGGCCGGGCGCCCCGTGGAGGCGGCAGAGGATGCGGATGAGCGCGCGGTTCCGCCCGGGAGCACGTCGTGAGCGAGATCGGGAACGTGCAGTGGGGCGAGCTGTGGCAGCTCACGGTGGCCCACGCCTGGCTGGCCGGGGCGCCGCTGGTCATCGGCCTGGCGCTCGCGCTGCCGCTGGGGTGGGCCGCAGCGCGGGTGCCACGGCTGCACACGCTGCTGGTCTCCGGCAGCGCGCTGCTCTACACGCTGCCCTCGCTCGCCCTGTTCATCCTGCTGCCGGGCCTCATCGGCACGCAGATCCTCGATCCACTCAACGTGCTGATCGCCATGACGCTCTACACGGTGGCGCGGCTGGTGCGGAGCGTGGCCGACGGACTGGGCTCGGTGCCCGAGCACGTGCGGCAGGCGGCCACCGCCATGGGGCTGGGGCGCTGGCGCCGGCTGGTGGGTGTGGAGCTGCCGCTGGCCGTCCCCGTCATCGCCGCCGGGCTGCGCGTGGCCGCGGTGAGCAACGTGAGCATGGTGAGTGTCGCTGCGCTGGTGGGCATCCCGCAGCTCGGGATCCTCTTCACACGCGGCTTCAACCGGGATGACCTGGGCATGATCGCCGTGGGCATGGCCGGGTGCGTGCTGCTCGCCCTGCTCTTCGATGCGGTGATCCTGCTGCTCCGCCGGCTGCTCACCCCGTGGCTGCGTGAGGTGCGCGCATGATCGTCGGCGAGATCGTGGCCTGGCTGACCGACCCCGCCAGCTGGCAGGGGGAGGACGGCATCTGGATGCAGGTGCTGCGGCACCTGGCGTACTCGTTCGCGGCGCTCGCCCTGGCCTGCCTGGTGGCGGTCCCGCTGGGCCTGTGGATCGGGCACACGGGTAAGGGCTCGGTGGTGGTGGTGAACCTGGCCGGGGCGCTGCGTGCGCTGCCCTCGCTGGGTCTGCTGCTGCTGGGGTGGGTGCTCCTCGCGCCGCACCTGCCCGGTGATGCTGCGTTCGTGGTACCGAGCCTCATCGTGCTGGCCGTGCTGGCGATCCCCCCGGTGCTCTCGGGGGTGTACTCCGGCATCGCGGAAGTGGACCCGGCCGCGCGGGACGCGGCGAAGGGCATGGGGATGACCGGCATGCAAGTGCTGCGGCGGGTGGAGATCCCCGTGGCGCTGCCGTTGATCCTCTCCGGCATGCGGTCGGGGCTGCTGCAGATCATCGCGACGGCCACCATCGCCGCCTACGTCTCCCTCGGCGGGCTCGGGCGCTACCTCATCGACGGGCTCGCGGCGCGCGACTACACGCAGATGGCCGGCGGGGCGCTGCTCGTGGCGGGCCTGGCGTTGCTGATGGAGCTGGTCTTCACCCTGGTGCAGAAGCTCGTCGTGAGCCCCGGCCTGGCCGACCAGGAGGCACGATGACGACCGCGCTCCCGACCGCTGCACCTGCTGATCCCGCACGACTACCTACCGACCCCCATCCACCCCCTCGATCTCCCAGGAGCGACCATGCGTCCCACCCGTTCCCTCGCCGCGCTCGCGACGGTCAGCGCCCTCACGCTCGCCGCCTGCGGTGGCGACCCCACGCAGGACCCCAGCGCCACCGAGGAGGGTGACGCGAGCAAGGTGACCATCGGCAGCGGGAACTTCACCGAGAGCACGATCCTGGCCGAGGTCTACGCCAAGGCACTGCAGGACGACGGCGTCGAGGTGGAGAAGAAGCTGGAGATCGGCAGCCGCGAGACCTACCTGCCGGCCCTGCAGGACGGCTCGATCGACCTCATCCCGGAGTACATCGGCACCTTGGCGACCTATTTCGACAAGGAGCTGGCGGTCACCGACGCCGACGAGGTCTACGCGGCCCTCGAGAAGAGCCTGCCCGAGGGGCTGGAGGTGCTCGAGTACTCCGAGGCCGAGAACGCCGACAACGTCGTCGTCACCCGCGCCACGGCCGACGAGCAGGGACTGGAGAAGATCTCCGACCTGGAGGGCAAGGCCGGGGACATGACCCTCGGCGGCCCCCCGGAGTGGAAGGAGCGCGCGCAGGGGGTGCCCGGGTTGAAGAAGGTCTACGGGCTGGAGTTCGCGAAGTTCCGCGCGCTGAGCGCCGGTGGCAACGTGACGGCCCAGGCGCTGGAGAACGGCCAGGTCGACGCCGCGAACATCTTCACCACCGACCCGTCGATCGTGCAGAAGGACTTCGTGATCCTCGAGGATGACAAGGACCTGTTCAGCGCGCAGAACCTGGTGCCGCTGCTCTCCTCGGAGGTGGCGGACGACGCGGTCAGCGAGTCGCTGAACAAGGTCTCCTCGGAACTGACCGCGGAGGACCTCGCGCAGATGCAGATCGACGTCACCGACGGCAAGACGCCGGAGGAGGTCGCCAGCGCGTGGGTGGAGGAGAACCTGTGAGCGCGCGGCGGGCGGCCGTCATCGGGGCCGGGACGATCGGTCTGGGCTGGGCCGGGATCTTCGCCGGCCACGGCTGGGACGTGGCCGTGTTCGACCCGCGCGACGGCCTAGACGCGGCGCTCGACGACGCGGCGGCCGAGGCGGCCGGGGCGCTGACGGCTGCGGGGCGTGAGGTGAGCACCCAGCAGGTGCGTGAGCGGCTCGCGGTGGCCGGATCGTTGGAGGAGGCGGCCGAGGGCGCGGAACACGTGCAGGAGTCCGGGCCGGAGGAGTTGGGGGGGAAGCGGCGCACCTTCGCGCAGCTCGAGGCGGCCACGGGGCCGGGAACGGTGCTGGCGACCTCGAGCTCCTTCATCACCTCCAGCGAGATCTCCCGCGACAACCTGGAGCAGGGACGGATGCTGGTGGGCCACCCCTTCAACCCGGTGCTGGTCCTCCCTTTGGTGGAGGTCGTCGGCGGGCCGAACACGCACCCGGAGACGGTGGAGACGGCCGTGGAGACCTACCGTGCCGTGGGCAAGCACCCGGTGGTGGTCGGCGCGGAGGTGCAGGGCTTCATCGGCAACCGGTTGCAGTTCGTCCTGTTGGCCGAGGCGCTGCACCTGGTGGAGCAGGGGGTGGCCACGCCCGAGGAGATCGACGAGGTCGTGCGCACCTCCCTGGGGCCGCGGTGGGCGGCGTTGGGGCCGCTGCGGGCCTCGTCGATGGGCGGGGCGCGCGGGATGACCGGGCTGTTCGAGCTGCTCTCACCCGAGCTGGAGAAGCTGCAGCCCGGGCTGCCGGACCTGTCGACGCAGATCCGGACGACCGGGGTGGTGGACGCCGCCTACGGCGACAACCAGCCGACGCCGGCGGAGGTCGCCCGGCGCCTCCGGGGCGCCTTGTCCGACGACTGATGCTGGAGACGGGCAGCCGTTGCCGGTGTTCCCGTGGGAGGTCTCGACGGGCTGAGGGCGTGGCTGCTCCGCCCGGGGGGGTGCGGGGCGGGGTTCGAGCGTGTGGGGTGGGCGCGCCGGCTGCTGCCGGCCTGCAGACCTGACCACCACCGAAGGTCCGAAGAGCCGCCAAACCGCCGTGGCACTTGCCAGCTCAGGTGTTTACTCAGGCTGTTCAGCGCGTCAGTGTGCGGCGCCGAGTTCGATGAGGAGGACCCCTCCGACGATCAGGATCAGGCCGAGGATCATGACCCAGGTGAGAGGTTCTTTGAAGAAGATGCGGCTGAGGATCGCGGTGATCGCCACGCCCGCCGCGGCCCAGATCCCGTAGGCCACGCCGATTGCGACACCTTCTGCGAGCACGACGGAGAGCATTGCGAAGGCGAAGACGTAGCCGGCGCCGACGCCGATCCACCACAGCTTCTGCCCGGTGCTCGCCATGCGTAGCGAGACTGTCGCGGTGACCTCGGCGATGATCGCGGCCGTGAGGCAGATGAGGGCGAGGACAGTCATGACGTTGCCTCCGTCTTCTTGTGGGCGGCTTGCGAGCCGAGTTCGACCAGCAGTACGCCGGCCATGACGAGGGCGATCCCCATGGCCATGACGAAGGTGATGGGCTCGCTGAAGAGAACGAAAGACATGATCGCCGTCAGGGCAACGCCGCTGGCCCCCCAGATCCCGTACCCGACGCCGAGGCTCATCCCGTTGCGCAGCGCCATGAACAGGGCGAGGAAGGATCCGACGTAGCCGGAGATGACGAGGGCGTAGAAGCCGGGTGCGTCGAGGGCGGCTTTCAGCGAAAGGGAACCGGTGACTTCGAGGCCGATCGCGAGAGCGAGAAACACCCATTTCTTCATGACTATGAGTCCTTTGCGAGGAGGGAGAGGGCCACGTCGACGACGGCAGTGCGCTGCGGTTCGTCAAGGCGAAGCATGCCGAGGCAGCGATCGATCCAGGCGCCGTCCGCGATGAGTCGGACGGCTGCGACGTGAGGCTCGGTGGACTCGCCGAACCAGACGGCCATCCGGTCGGCCCACCGGGCCGACAGCTTGTCGCGAAGACGTGGGTCTGCCAGCAGCGCGAGGTCGGCTGGATCCATGTCCCCCAGGAGTGCGTACTCAAGGTAGGCCCGAAGGCGAGCCGTCGAATCCGCGTCGGCACCAGCGCGTGCGGTCAGCTCGGCCTCCCACTTCTCGAGCAGGTGGTCCAACACCGCCAGCGTGAGGCCCTCCTTCGTGGAGAAGTGATGGACCACACCCGGTTTGGTCAGGCCGGCGACACGTGCGACGGCGTCGATCGTCAGCGGGTCACCGGCGCGAAGGACGTCGAGAGCCGCATCGAGGATGTCACAGTTCGTTGCCACTCGGCTAACCTACCATACGTATGGTAGGTCGCCCTCTCTTCGGACGTCGGTGGGGTCTCTTGCTGGACGCGGCGACGGACCTCATCGACGCCCTGGGTGCCGAGCTTGACCACGTGAAAGGTGTCCAGCACGGCGGTGGCGTCGGCCACCGACGCCGAAGGGAGCCATCCCATCACCGGCTCCGCCACGCACGCGGACACCCCTGCCCCCACAACGACGGGAGCCCGCCGCAGGATCACCCTGCAGCGGACTCCCGTACCGGACCGACCCGGCTCAGCCCTTCCAGGCACCCAGGCGCAGCGCTGGCGAGTCAGCCCCGATGCGGGACGCTCGCTCGCCCACGTTCGGCACCTCGACCGGAGCGCCACCGGTCGCCGGGGGCTCAGAAGCGTCGGCCTCAGGAGCGGCGGACTCCGTGGCCGTCGGCTCGGCCGAGCCCTGATTGACCGAGGCCTCGTCCTCCACGACCTGGGTGCCCGAGACCACGGCCGGGGTGCCCGTGGTCCCTGGGTCCACGACCTCCTGCGGCTGGCGGTCGGCGGCCTCCTGCGGCTGCTGCTCCTGGCCGATGTCATCCATCCGATCGCCCTGCATCACGCCCGTGGACGTGACCGGGGCGTGGGACTCATCGATCGGCGGCGTGTCAGCCCTCTCGACCTCGGCCTCTGCGGCCTGCGCGCCGCCCTGGGCCCACCCGAATCGCGATGCGGAGTCAGCTCCGATCGTCGTGCCGGTGTGGCCCTGCGGTGCGGTGGCCGCAGTCCGCTGAACGGAGCTGTCGGCCGGCGCGGAGACGGTGGGGGTGGGCTCCTCGGTCGAGGTGCTCGGTCCCGCCGCCTCGGTCACGGCGGCCTGGGACGTCGACGCTTCGTCCTCGGTCGCGTCCTGGTCGCTGCCGCCCTCGGTCGCGTCCTGGTCGCTGCCGCGGCCGGTCGCCCAGCCGAACCGCTGCGGGGAGTCGAGGCCGATCCGGTCACCGGAGTGGCCGGCCGGGGCCGTGCCGATGGGCCCGCTCGCCGCCGGGGCGGCGTCATCGGCCGGGGTGGCCTGGCTCGTCGTCACGGTCGTCGAGGTCTGTTCCGTCACCGCGCTCTCGGAGGGCTGCTCCGTCGCGGGTTCCGGGGAGGCCTGTGTGGCCGCCGTGACCGTGGGCTCGGGCTGGGCCGCAGCGGCGGGCGCCGTGCCCTCGGCCTGCTCTCCGCCGGTACCGGTGGCCCAGCCGAAGCGGCGCGGCGACTCCCCGCCGATCCGGTCGCCGCCGTGCCCCGCCGGTGCGCTGCCCGTGCCCGTGGCGCCTGGGGCACCCGGAGTAACGGTGGCCTCGGTGGCAGGTGCTGCTGCCTGGCTCGTCGACGGCGCGCCAGTGGCCTGATCGGTGGCCCATCCGAAGCGGGTGGGGGTGTCGGCGCCGATGCGCTGACCGGTGAAGGCCGCGGGGGCGGTGCCCGCGCTCGGTCCCGCCGGTGCAGGTGCCTCGGCCTCCGGGGTGGTGCCGTCGGCGGTACCTCCGGTGGCTGCAGCGGTCGCGGTCTCGGCGGCGGCGGTGTTGTCGGAGTCGGCATCCGGGGCAGCGGCCGCCGCGGGGGCGGTCTGGGACGCGGACGCGGCGGTGCCACCCGTGGGGGCGCCGTCCTGCGAGGCCCAGCCGAAGCGGGTGGGCGTGTCGGCGCCGATTCGGTCTCCGGTGAAGGCCTGTGGGGCCGTGCCACTGGCGGCGGTGGCAGCACCAGCAGCGTCACCAGTCGTCGCACCGGCGGTACCGGTGGCATCCGTCGTGTCGTCCGAGGGCGCGCCGGCCGCTGCCGGCTCGTCCACGGCGTCCGCAGGCTCCTCGCCCGCGGCCCGGTCCTCCTCGACCTGCCCGACGGCGCCCTGCTCGTCCACGGTGGTCTCGCCCTCGGGGGAGCGGTCGTCCTCGTCGACGCGGGAACCCACGGGGCCCTCGGCGTCGTCACCATCGGACTCGCGCGGCTCCTCGGCCGAGACACGGGAGGCAGCCTCGTCACCCTCGGAACCGTCATCCGAGCCCGAGCCCGATGCAAGGGCTGCCCCGGCGGCCCTGGAGCCCGCCTTGGTGAGCTCGGAGATGTCGTCGGGGATCTGGATCCGCTGCGTCTCGGCGTCGCTGGCCGCACCGTCAGTGGTGGTGCCGTCCACCAGCTCGTCGGTGACCGCACCGGTCGCGGCGTCCTCCTCCTGACCACGGCGCACGCCGGCGAGCAGCATCTGCGCCACGTCCACGACCTCGACGTCCTTGCCGCGGCCCTCTTCCTGGGCAGCGGTCAGGCCGTCGCTCATCATCACGCGGCAGAAGGGGCAACCGATGGCGATGCGCTCGGCACCCGTGTCGATGGCCTCCTCGGTGCGGTTCACGTTGATCCGCGAGCCGAGCTTCTCCTCCATCCACATGCGGGCACCACCGGCGCCACAGCAGAAGGACTTCTCCTTGGAGCGCTCCATCTCCCGGTACTCCACACCCGGCAGCGTGGCGATCAGCTCGCGCGGCGCCTCGTACACCTTGTTGTGACGGCCCAGGTAGCAGGGGTCGTGGTAGGTCACCGACGGGGCGGTCGAGGCCACCTTGGACGGCTCGGCCACCTCGGAGGCGGCCACCGGCTGCAGGCGCTTCTCGCGCACCAGGCGGTTGAGCAGCTGGGTGTGGTGCACCACCTCGTACTTCCCGCCGTTCTGCGGGTACTCGTTCTTGATCGTGTTGAAGCAGTGCGCACAGGTGACCACGATCTTGGTGGCGCCCACCTCGTTGAGCATCTCCACGTTCTGCTGCGCCAGCATCTGGTAGAGCACCTCGTTGCCCGCGCGGCGGGCGGAGTCACCGGTGCACGCCTCGCCGTCACCCAGCACGGCGAAGTCCACGCCGGCGATGTTCAGCAGCTCGGCCACGGCCTGGGTGGTCTTCTTGGCGCGGTCCTCGAAGGCGCCGGCGCAGCCCACCCAGAACAGGTACTCCACCTCGGAGAGGGACTCCACGTCCGCCCCCACCTGCTTGACCTCGAAGTCCAGGTCCTTGGCCCAGTCCATGCGGGTGGAGTTGGCCATGCCCCAGGGGTTCTGCTTGCTCTCCAGGTTCTTGAACAGCCCGCCCAGCTCGCTCGGGAAGGCCGACTCGATGAGCACCTGGTTGCGGCGCATGTCCACGATGGCGTCCACGTGCTCGATGTCCACCGGGCACTGCTCCACGCAGGCACCGCAGCTGGTGCAGCTCCACAGCACGTCGGGGTCGATGACGGCGCCGCCGGTCGGGCGCGTCGGGTCGCCCTCGGTGGGGCCGACGAGCTGGCGGATGTCGAAGTCCTCCGGCGTGCCCGTCATCGGGGTGGCGCCGGAGCCGTCGGCCCCCTCGCCCGTGCCGGCCGGCTGGGTGGCGGTCTGCCACGGCGCCTGCGCGTACGCGGCGTCGCGCAGGTTCATCACCAGCATCTTGGGGCTCAGCGGCTTGTCGGTGTTCCACGCAGGGCACTGCTCCTGGCAGCGGCCGCACTCGGTGCACGTGGTGAAGTCCAGCAGGCCCTTCCACGTGAAGTCCTCGATGCGGCCCACGCCCAGGCTCGGCTCGGCGGCGCCCTCGGTGCCGTCCTCCTCCTCGTCGGCGTAGAGCTCCTCCAGCTGCTCCATGTCCGTGAGCGGCTTGCCCTTGACCATCATCGGCTGCAGCTCGCCCAGTGAGGTGCGGCCGTCGGCGTGGCGCTTGAACCAGATGTTGAAGAAGGCCAGGAAGCGGTGCCAGGCCACGCCCATGGTGGGCTGCAGGCCGATGGTGATCATCCACGCCATCGAGACGAGGATCTTCAGCAACGCGACGGCGATGATCGCCCCGGCCAGCGTGGCGGCCGAGAGGCCGGTGAGGGCCTGCCCCATCCACGCGGTGAGCGGGAAGTGCAGGGCGCTGGCGTGGTGCTCCCCGTCGACCCTGCCGAGCGCGAACTCCAGGGCGCGCAGGGCGAGGATGCACAGCACCACCGCAAGGATGGTGAACTCCACGCAGTACGCCTGCCAGAAGGTCGAGCCCCAGAAGCGGCTGCGGCGCTCGTTGCCCTTCTCGCGCGCGGCCACGGACGGCTTGGTCCGCTGGCGCAGCCAGATCAGGTAGACGATGCCGAACAGGCCGGTCCACGCGAAGAACTCGGTGAGCCACTCGAACGGCGGGAAGTGCCCGATGAGGGGCAGGGCGAACCGCGCGTCGAAGAGCTGCCCGTAGGCGTTCACCAAGGTCAGGAACAGCATCCCGAAGCTGATCATCGTGAACCAGTGCGCCACGGCGACCCACTTCTTGCGGAGCATCCGCGGGTGGGCGAAGACCTCGTAGAGCATGGTCTTGGTGCGCTGGGCCGGGTCGTCGAAGCGTCCGACGGCCGCTCGGCCCTGCCGGACGACGGCCACGATGCGCATGACGGCGCGCACCAGGAGGGCCACGCCGACGGCCGTGACGGCCAGTCCGAGGACGATCGCGAGGAGCTGCAGGGGAGGCATGGCGCGAGTCTACGAACAGGCCCCCGAGCCGGCTTGGTGTGGTGTGCCTCACTACGTCCGCGCATCCGGAAGGATGTAAGCCGGTGTGATGTTCACAGAAACATGACCATTCACCAGGACGTCACCTCGACCATCGGCGGCACGCCCCTCGTGCGCCTCAACCGTGTCACCGAGGGGGTGGGTGCGACCGTCTTGGCCAAGCTGGAGTCGGCGAACCCCGCGTCCTCGGTCAAGGACCGCATCGCCAAGGCGATCATCGAGGCCGCCGAGGAGTCCGGCCAGCTGCAGCCCGGCGGCACCATCGTCGAGGGCACCAGTGGCAACACCGGCATCGGCCTGGCCATGGTGGCCGCCGCCCGCGGCTACAAGATGGTGCTGGCCATGCCGGAGACCATGAGCGCCGAGCGCCGCGGCGTGCTGCGCGCCTACGGCGCCGAGCTCGTGCTCACCCCCGGCCCCGACGGCATGAAGGGTGCGGTGGCAAAGGCCGAGGAGATCGCCGCCGAGCGCGGTGGCGTGCTGGCCCGCCAGTTCGCCAACCCGGCCAACGTGCGCGCGCACCGCGAGACCACGGCCGAGGAGATCTGGGCCGACACCGAGGGCCGGGTCGACGCCTTCGTGGCCGGCGTGGGCACCGGCGGCACCGTCACCGGGGTGGGCCAGGTGCTCAAGGAGCGCAAGGACGACGTCTTCGTCATGGCCGTGGAGCCCGCTGACTCGCCCATCTTGACCGGTGGCCAGGCCGGCCCCCACAAGATCCAGGGCCTGGGCGCCAACTTCGTGCCCGAGGTGCTGGACACCGAGGTCTACGACGAGGTCTTCGACGCCCAGCTCGAGGACGCGCTGCGCGTCGCCCGCGATCTCGCGGCCAAGGAGGGCATCCTCGCGGGCATCTCCGCCGGTGCCAACGTGCACGCCGCCCTCGAGCTCGCCAAGCGCCCCGAGTTCGCCGGCAAGACCATCGTGGTGGTCGTGCCGGACTTCGGTGAGCGCTACCTCTCCACCGTCCTCTTCGAGGGCCTGACGGACTGACCGTGCTGCGCCGCCTGATCCGCCAGGTCGCCGAGGACGCCGACGCCGTGGTCGCACGCGACCCAGCCACCTCCTCGCGTCTGGAGGCGCTCCTGACCAGCCCGGGCCTGCACGCCATCGCCGCGCACCGCGTGGCCCATGCCCTGTGGCAGCGTCCGGGCGGTCGCCTGCCCGCCCGCGTGCTGGGCACGGTGTCCCGGGCCGTCACCGGGGTGGAGATCCACCCGGGTGCCACCATCGGCCGCCGTCTCGTCATCGACCACGGCATGGGTGTGGTGGTCGGCGAGACGGCCGTGGTCGGCGACGACGTGATGATGTACCACGGCGTCACGCTCGGGGGCACCTCCGGCGACGCGGTCAAGCGCCACCCCACCGTCGGGGACGGCGTGCTGCTCGGCGCCGGGTCCACCGTGCTCGGTGACATCGAGGTGGCCGGTGGCGCCGCCGTGGGCGCGGGCGCCGTGGTGCTCAAGCCCGTGCCGGCCGGCCAGGTGGTGGGCGGCATCCCTGCCGCGCCGCTGGACTCCACCTACCGGCTGCCACCCCTCACGCGCGACCAGGCCGCCGACCAGTGGGTCATCTGACGCGCAGGACGCCCCGGCCCGTCACCTGACCGCGTGACCGTGCCCGCTGCGCACGCGAGAGGCCCCCTCCCGGACGAACCGGGAGGGGGCCTCTGCTGCGCGCGGCGGCTGCCGCGTCACCACCGGGGTGGTGCGACCTCAGTGCTTCGTGTCGCCGAAGGACGAGGTGTTGGTGGTCGGCTGGAAGCCGGAGGTGGCGCCGCGGGTCGGGGTGGTGCCCGTGGTGCCGGTGGTGGTGGCCGGACGACCGGTGGTGTTGGTCGTCTGCGAGAAGGACGAGGTGCCGGTGGTGGCGGTGCCGGTGGTGGTCGAGTCGGAGTTCTTCTCCTTGACCTCGGCCACCTTGTCCTTCACCTGGTCCTGGGCCTGGGAGAAGGCGGACCCGGTGGAGGTCTTGGCGGTGCTCACGGCGTCCTGGACGCGCGGGTCGCCCCACAGCGTCTGGGCCTGCTCCACGAGGGAGTCGTACTTCTCACGGCCGGCGCGGGCGCCGAGCACGTAACCGATGCCGGTACCGACGAGCAGGAGGAGCTTGTTCTTCATGGTTCTACCTCTCAGTGGTGTTCGGGTTCTTACGGTCTTGAGCTGGGCGGGGCGCCCGGGTGGTTCCCGGCGGGCCCGGGAACCGCGGCGGTCAGCCCTTGGCAGCGGCCTTCAGGGCGGAGCCGGCGGACAGCTTGGCGCCGAAGGAGGCCGGGATCTCCATGGTCTCGCCGGTGCGCGGGTTGCGGCCGGTGCGAGCGGAGCGCTCGACGCGCTCGATGGTCATGAGACCCGGGAGGGAGACCTTCTCGCCCTTGCCGACGGTCTCGCAGATGACATCGCCCATGGCGGACAGGACCGCGGCGGCGTCCTTGGCGGACACGTCGGCCTGCTGGGCGATCGCGCTGGCGAGCTCGGTGCGGTTCATGGGAACTCCTTGTTCGTGCACTTGCATGCGTCGAGGGGGGTGTCGGACGGCCGACGTGACCCCTCCGGATGGAGGCCGACTCGTGCCGGCACTGGCTCCATCATGTCCCATGACAGCCTCAACGCAAGTGGCCAGCCCTGCAACCGTGCCGAATCGGAGGGCGCGAGAGGGGTCCGCGTAGGGTGGGCCACCCCCGTGCGCGGCCCTGCCGCCCGGGGACGGGAGGGCTCGCATAGTGGCCTAGTGCGGCGGTCTTGAAAACCGCTATGGCGGCAACGCCATCGTGGGTTCGAATCCCACGCCCTCCGCTCCGGACGCCGCGTGACCTGTGTCTCTGCGCCGCCCAGCCCGGTGGCAGGAGGGCCTGTCGGTGGTACCGTGGAATCAGGTTGCACGACGCAGTACCTCGCACGTCGAAGGAACATCGTCCGCTCCACGGACGCACATCTGGTTGATCTACGGCAGGCTCCGCCCGCCGGGGGTTCTGGCAGCAACTCGTGATCGGCGCCTTCCGCCGGTCATCGCCAATCCAAAGAAAAGGAATCCCCATGGCACAGGGCACCGTCAAGTGGTTCAACGCTGAGAAGGGCTTCGGCTTCATCCAGCAGGACGGCGGCGGCGACGACGTCTTCGTCCACTTCTCCGCCATCCAGACCAACGGTTACCGCTCGCTGGACGAGAACCAGCGCGTGGAGTTCGAGATCACCCAGGGCCCCAAGGGCCAGCAGGCGGAGAACGTCGTCCCCCAGTGATTTCCCGCTGATCGTCGCGGCTGGCCGCTGACGACAGCACCACGCGCACAGGGCCCCACCTCCTCGGAGGTGGGGCCCTGTGCCGTGCCCGGCCCGTGGCCCGGGCCGGGCGGCCGCCTCAGCAGGTGGAGGCCAGGTCCTCGGCGTCGCTCGGCGACGGCTCGGGGGTCGGCTCCTGCGTCGACGGCTTGGGCTTGGGCTTGCCGGTCGGCTTGGGCGGGTGGATGGCCCGCTGCACCATCGTGTGGATGGCGTCGAAGTCCGGGTCGGAGGTGTCGATGCGCTCGTTGGTGAGCGGCAGGCTGCGCATGCGGCCGTCCTTCATGCGCATCGTCAGCTGGGCCCAGGCGGGCAGGTCCTCCTGCGGGATGTCGGTCCACACGTTCTGCTCCAGCGCGCCGGCGATGGCCGGGTACCGGCGCACCATGTCCAGCGGGTTGGACTGGTCCACCAGGGCGCCCACCATGCAGCGCTGGCGGCTCATGCGGTCGTAGTCCGAGGTGGTGGCGCGCGAGCGGGAGAACCACAGGGCGGTGTAACCGTCCATGTGCTGCTGGCCGGGCTCGATCCAGCCCGTGATGGAGCCGGGGACGATCTCCCCGTTCTTCACCTTGCCGCCGATGGGGATGCGCTCGCCCACGGTGATGTCGACGCCGCCCATTGCGTCCACCAGCTGCTGGAAGCCCTGCAGGTCCACGGTCACCACGTGCTGGATGTCCAGTCCCACCACGGCCTCCACGGAGTCGCGCGTGGTGTCGGAGCCGGGGTTGGCGTTGTCGCCGAACAGCTCGCCATGGTTGGCGGCCTCGGACCACAGCGCGTTGATGAGGCAGGTGTTGCCGCAGTCGTAGCCGGACGGCCACAGCTGGTGCAGTGGGTTGCCGGCCGGCACGGGGGCCTTCTGCAGGTTGCGGGGGACGCCGATCAGCACCGAGTCGCCGGTGCGGGGGTCGATGCTCATGACCATGAGGGCGTCGGGGCGCACGCCCATGCGGTTCTCGGCGGCGTCGGAGCCCAGGAGCAGCAGGTTGACCCGGTCGAAGTCCTTCCACGGGTCGTCCTCGTGCACGGCCGGACCCCCGGAGGCCGGTGCGCTGCCGCCGGCGAAGACGGTGCTCACGGCCTGGCGGTGCGCTGCCACGAGGTTGAGGGTCTGGACGGCCGGCGCCAGGACGAGGCCGCTCATGAGCAGGGCCACGCCGGTGAGCGCAAGGGAGCCGCGGGTGTCCAGGCCGCGGGGGCGCGTGACGCGCGCAGTGATCGCGATGAGGACGATCCAGGCCAGGGCGGCCAGGAGCACGCCGCCGGCGAGCAGCAGCAGCTGGGTGCCGGAGGTGGCCACGTCGAGGGCCGTGCCCACGAGGCCGCCGCTCACGAGCTTGACCACCAGCCCCAGGAGCAGCAGGAGGCAGAGGCCCACGGCGAGGGCGCCCAGGCGCCAGGCCGGTGTGAACACCAGGCCGAGGCCCGGGACCACGCCGGAGAGCGCCGTGAGGCCCAGCGAGCGGCGGAGGGACGGAGGCCGGCGGGTCCGGGACGGGACCCAACCGGTACGGGACGAGCCGCCCGCGGGCGGCTCGTGGTCGGCAGAAGTGCTCACGCTGCTCCTCTGGTGGTGGCGCGTCCGTGCCGGGGGGATCCACGGACGATCAGCACCGGCCGCACCCCCGGCCGGTGCCCCATAGCGTACTGCCGGGAGCGTGCCTGCAGGGGCCGCCGCAGTGGGGCGCGCCGACCTGATTTCGGTCCTGCCGGGGGAGCAGGTACCCTGACTCCTCGCATCCTGATGCGAGGAGACGTCGCCTAGTCTGGTCTATGGCGCCCGCCTGCTAAGCGGGTTTGGGGTTTATAGCTCCATCGAGGGTTCAAATCCCTCCGTCTCCGCCGACTCGCGAGAGCCCGGAACCGTTGAGGTTCCGGGCTCTCGGCGTGTGGTGGGGCTGCCAGGGGAGCGGGGCCCTCGGGTGCTGCGGCCGGTCGTCCGTCGGCCAGGGCCTGCACGTCGAAGGCCCCGACCGCGTTTCCGCGGCCGGGGCCTTCGAGGACTGTCTCAACACAGTGCGCGCCTGTAGGGATTCGAACCCCAAACCTTCTGATCCGTAGTCAGATGCTCTATCCGTTGAGCTACAGGCGCCCATCTCGGTGATCCACCGGAGTGGCTCATCGGGACGAGGAGAAACTATAGGGCACATCCGGCGCCGATGCCAATCGGCGACCTGCGGGGCCTCATCGCACGAGGTCGAGGGCCCAGGTGAAGGCGCCCAGGAGGGCGGCGAAGCGCAGTGTGCGGCCCACCGTCATCGAGACCACGCAGGCCACGAGGGACATGCGCAGCTGCCCGGCCACCACCACGAACACCGCCAAGGGGGGCACCCCCACGAGGCTGGAGAGGAACATCGTGGCCTGCCCCCAGCCCGGGTGGCGCTGCATCCAGTCCACGAGCCGGTCGTAGCGCTCCCCGACGGCGGGCTTCTCCAGCTGGCGGCGCATCCACGGCCACCCGATGCTCCACCGCCCCAGGGCGTACCAGGGCACCTTGCCGAGGGCGTGTCCGAGCGCGGCGGCGAAGGCGACGGTCCACACGCCCACCCGGTCGGTGAGGGCTCCCACCCCGCCCAGCCACAGCTCGATGGGGACGCCCGGGACGAGCGCCGAGAGCGCCCCGAAGCCCAGGGTTCCGAGCAGCAGCCACCACATGGCCCGCAGTCTGTCAGGACCGTCACAACGGCCCGTCAGGATGCGGGACCCGGGGCCCGCGCTGGCTAGCCTGACGGCGCCACCAGCCCACCGACATGGAGCCCGATGAACCCCGTGCGTCGCGAGACCCTCGCCACCGTCCTGCGCCTGGCGGCCGTCGTGCTGCTCCTGGGCGTGCTGCCGCTGGTCTCCACCCCCGGTGCCCTGGACGTCCGTGAGCCGGTCCGTCGGGTGGTCATCGCCGCCGTCATGACCTGCACCGCCGGGCTCTGGTGGGTGGAGCGGGAGGACCCGCGGCTGCCGCGTCCGGTGTGGTGGGCGATGGGGGCGGTGGGCCTGGCTGCGGTGCTGGCCACCTGGCTCTCCACCAACTCGTGGCTCTCGGTGGTGGGGCGCTACCCGCGCAACGAGGGACTGGTGATGATCGGGGCGTACCTGGCGGCCCTGCCGGCGGGGGCGCTGCTGTTCGCGCACCAGGCGGGGCGCCGGTGGGCGGTCTGGACCGCCACCGCATCGGGCTGGGTGCTGGTGTGGATGGGGGTGCGCGATGCGACGGGCGGGAGTGCCGGCCGCGTCGTCACCGCCCTGGGCAACGCCTCCACGGTGGGCTTCTGGGGTCTCATGCTGGCCGCCTGGCTGGGGTGGGTCACGTGGCGTGAGCGCTCCCGCGTGGCGCTGGCGGGCGCGGTGGCCGGTGGGGCCCTGCTGGTGCTCGGCGCCTCGCGCGGGGCGCTGCTCGGGCTGTTCGTGGGCGCGGCCCTCTCGCTGGTGCTCGTGGCACGCACGGAGGGGGTGCGCCGCGTCGTCGCCCCTGCCGGGGTCATCGTGGCCGGGGTCGTGGCCGTGCTGGCACTGCCCATCACGCGCGACCGCATCTTCCTGGAGCAGGAGGGGGCCGGTACCAACATCACCGTGCGGCTCATGATGTGGCGCCGGACGGCCCGGCTGGTGCTCGAGCACCCCGAGGGGGTGGGGCCGTCGCGCTGGGTGGCCTCCGTGGCCGATGGCTACGGTCCGGCCTGGCAGGCCGAGGCCGGGCCCGGCGTCACGCTCGACGCCGTGCACAACGTGGTGCTCCAGACCGCCTCCACCCTCGGCGTGGTCGGGCTGCTCGCGGTCACTGCGCTGGCGGTGGCGTGCGGCCAGGTGCTCTGGCGCGCGGTGCGGACCACGGGTCCGGGGGAGGGGCCGCGCAGCGCGTGGTCGCCGGCGGCGCTGGTGGTGGGCGTGGGGTTCTGCGTGGCGCTGATGTTCGCGTACACCGAGCCGGTCTTCGTGGTGCCCGGGGCCGCCCTGGTGGGCGGGGGGCTCGCCGCCGCGTGCCGGGACGACGAGCCGCTGGTGCGCGTGCCCCGGCGGTGGTCCGCG
>NZ_KV824557.1:0-8960 GCF_001816045.1 Kytococcus sp. HMSC28H12 | reverse complement strand
CGGGGACTCAGGCGCGGCTGGCCGCCCGCTCCTCCACCTGGTCGGCGAACCAGTGCGCCAGCGGCGTCCACGTGGCACGCAACCGGTCGCCCGCCTCGCCCACGCGGCGCGCGGCCTCGGCCACGTCGATGCCGTCCTCACGCACCTGCTCGGCGCTCGGCTTGTCCACGGTCCAGGCGTTGAAGACCACCGGACCCGCCTCGGGGTGCCCCTGGAAGCCGATGCCGTGGCGGCCGTAGCGGGCGGCACCGACCGTCCCGTCGGGGGAGGTGGCCAGCACCGTGGCCGCTGTCGGCAGCTCGGTGACCACGTCGTTGTTCCACATCACCACCTGCTCGCCGCCGAACGGGGCGGTGGCGGGGTCCTGCTCCCCGGCGGGGGTGAGCTCCACGGTGGCCAGACCGGTGGCGTGGCCGTGCGGGTTGGGGGCCACGCGCCCGCCGTGGGCAACGGCCATGAGCTGGTGGCCCAGGCAGGTGCCCAGCTGCGGGACGCCGGCCTCCTCGGCGGTGAGCAGCAACTGCTTGGTGGGGGTCAGCCAGGCGAAGCGGTCGTCGTCGTGGGCGCCCATCTCGCCACCGAGCACGAGCAGGCCGTCGGCGGCCCCCAGGCGCACCGAGGCGTCCTGCGGCCAGCCCTCCCAGGCGCGGATGACGTCGAGCTCGATGCCGCGCGAGGTCCACACCTCGCCGAGCAGGCCGACCGGGCAGTTGTCCTCGTGCTGCACCACCAGGATGCGGGGGTTCGTCATGCGCCGACCCTACGCCCAGAGGGCCGGGACCCCTGTGCGACGGGGGTCCCGGCCCTCTGGGCCGTGCGGTGGGCGGCCGGCGTCAGGCCACGGTGTCGCGGGCGGTGAGCCCGGCGTCGGCGGCCTGCTGCACCACCTCGGCCTCCACCCGCCGCGGCTGGATCTCCCCGTGGACGATCCGCTCCACGTGGTGGCAGGCCACCGTGTGCGAGGCCGAGACGCCCGGCAGGTCCACGGTGCGCAGCGCGGGCCGCTCGGTGGAGCAGCGGTCCTCCTGCACGAACGGGCACCGGGTGCGGAAGCGGCAGCCCGAGGGCGGGTCGGCGGGGGAGGGCAGGTCGCCGGAGAGCAGGATCTGCTCGCGGCTGTCCTCCACCACCGGGTCCGGCACCGGCACGGCCGACATCAGCGCCCGCGTGTACGGGTGCAGCGGCTCGGCGTAGAGCTCCTCGGCGTCGGCCTCCTCCACCAGCCCGCCGAGGTACATGACGCCCACGGTGTCGGAGATGTGCCGCACCACGGCGAGGTCGTGGGCGATCACCAGGTAGGTCAGCCCGCGCTCGCGCTGCACCGTGCGCAGCAGGTTGATGACCTGCGCCTGCACCGAGACGTCGAGGGCGGAGACGGGCTCGTCGGCCACGATGAGCTCGGGGTCCAGCGAGAGCGCCCGGGCGATGCCGATGCGCTGGCGCTGTCCGCCGGAGAACTCGTGCGGGTACTTGCCCAGCGCGCTGGCCGGCAGCCCCACCTCGCGGAGGAGGTCCTTGAGCTTCTGGCGGGCCGCCGCCTTGTCCTTGGTCATGCCGTGGGCGCTCATGCCCTCCCAGAGCAGGGACTCCACCGTCTGCCGCGGGTCCAGCGAGCCGTAGGGGTCCTGGAACACCATCTGCATGTGGCGGCGCTGCCTGCGCAGCTCCTCGCCCTTGTACTCGGTGAGGTCGCGTCCGGCGAAGTGCACGGAGCCGTCGGTGATCGGCTCCAGCTGCAGCAGCGCCCGCCCGAAGGTGGACTTGCCGCAGCCGGACTCGCCGACCAACCCGTAGGTCTCACCGCGGCGGATGGTCAGGCTCATGCCGTCCACCGCCTTGACGTGGCCCACGGTGCGGTCGAACACGATGCCGCGCTTGATGGGGAAGTGCACCTTGAGGTCGCGCACGTCCACCAGCAGGTCGTCCTGCCCGGTGCGCCCCGCGTTCCCGGCCCCGGCGGGGACACGGGTGTCCTCACCGGCGGCCACGGTGCCGTCGAACTCGTCGATGCTGGTGCTCATCGCGCCTCCTGGACGGGGTTGAAGCAGCGCAGCCGGCGGTCGTCGGCGACCGCGTCGTCGGCCACGAGCTCGGGGCTCTGCCGGGTGCACAGCTCCACCGGCTGGCTGCAGCGTGGCGCGAAGGCGCACGCGCTGGTCCACGGCAGGTTGTCCACCACGGACCCGGGCACCGGCGTCAGCTCGGCGCCGCGATCCCCCTCGAGGCTGGGGATGGAGCCCAGCAGCCCGGTGGTGTACGGGTGGCGGGGGTGGGCGAACAGCGGGTGCCGCTCGCCGCGCTCCACGACGCGGCCGCCGTAGAGCACGTTCACCTCGTCGCACAGCCCGGCGACCACGCCCATGTCGTGCGTGATCATGATGAGCGCCGTGCCGGAGTCGCGCACGAGGTCCTTGAGCAGCTGCAGGATCTGCGCCTGGATGGTCACGTCCAGGGCGGTGGTGGGCTCGTCGGCGATGAGGAGCCGCGGCTCGCAGGCCAGCGCCATGGCGATGAGCGCGCGCTGGCGCATGCCGCCGGACAGCTGGTGCGGGTACTCCTTGAGGCGCCGGTCCGGGTCGGGGATGCCCACCTTGTCGAGCATCACCTTGGCCTGCGCCATCGCCTCCTTGCGCTTCAGTCCCTTGTGGCGCTCGATGACCTCGCTGACCTGCAGGCCGATCGGCACCACCGGGTTCAGCGAGCTCAGCGGGTCCTGGAAGATCATGGCCAGGTCGCGTCCGCGGCGGTCGCGCATCCTGTCGTAGCCCAGCGGCAGCAGGTCGGTGCCCTCGAAGAGCACCTGGCCGGAGACCTTCGTGCCGCGCTCGGGCAGCAGGCCCATGACGGCCAGCGAGGTCACCGACTTGCCGCAGCCGGACTCGCCGACCAGGCCCACCGTCTGGCCGGGGTGCACGTCGAACGAGACGCCGTCCACGGCCGTGAACGGCTCACGTCCGCGACGGTGGAACTCCACGGTGAGGTCCCGCACGGAGAGCAGCGGCTCGCCGGGGCGGCTCGGACGGTCGGACGGGTGGGCGGACGGGCGGGTGGCGGGGGTCGCCATGCGCGTCACCTCCGGCTCTTCGGATCGAGGGCCTCACGCAGCGCCTCGCCCATCAGCGTGAACCCGAGGGCCACGACGATGATGCAGAGGGCCGGGTAGACGGCCATGTGCGGGTAGGAGTCGATGAATTCCTGGGCCTCACCGAGCATCTGGCCCCACTCGGGCCGGCGGGTGTCGGCGGCACCGACGCCCAGGAAGCTCAGCGCTGCGGCGTCGATGATGGACGTGGCCATGACCAGGGTGGTCTGCACGATCACCGGGCCGAGCGCGTTGGGGATCATGTGCCGGAACACGATGGGCCCGAACTTCACGCCCGCGGCCCGCGCGGCCAGGATGTGGTCGCTGTCGCGCTGGGCCAGCATCGAGCCGCGCAGCAGGCGGGCGAAGATCGGCACCTGCACGATGGCGATGGCGAGGATCACCGTCTTGAGCGTCGGCTGCGAGAACAGGGCGGCCACGGAGAAGGCCATGAGGATGGACGGGATCGAGAGCATCACGTCCACCACACGCATGACCAGCGCGTCCACCCAGCCACCGAAGGCACCGGCCAGGGTGCCCAGGACGAGGCCGCCGAGCAGGCCGCCGGCGGTGGCCAGCACGCCCACCATGAGCGTCTGCTGGCTGCCCACGATGAGGCGGCTCAGCAGGTCGCGCCCGCTGTTGTCGCCGCCGAGCGGGTGCCCGGGGGCGGCCTCGGGGATGGGGGTGGAGGGGGTCACCGAGTCGAGCATCACCCCGGCGATGGGGTCGTGCGGGGCGACCCACGGGGCCACGAGCGCGAGCAGCAGGAAGGCCACCACGATCGCCAGACCGATGAGGAAGGCGACGTTGGTGCGCAGGCGCCGCCAGGCGCCCATCCACAGGGACTCGCCCTTGGCGTCGTCGACGGTGCCCGCCTCGCGGACGGACTGGTCGACCAGGGCACTGGGATTCGGCTGGGTCATGGCGTCACCTCGTCCGGACGCGCGGGTCGATGACCGCGTAGAGGATGTCGACGATCAGGTTCACGAGCACGTACACGGCGGCGGCCACCATGACGAGCAGCTGCAGCATCGGGTAGTCGCGCTGGCGGAAGGAGATGGCCAGCGCCTCGCCGATGCCGGCGATGGAGAAGACCGTCTCGGTGAGCACGGCACCGGCCAGGAGCGCACCGATCTGCAGGCCGATGACCGTCACCACGGGGATGAGCGCGTTGCGCATCACGTGGCGGCCGCGGATCACGCGGGAGGCCAGGCCCTTGGACTGCGCGGTGCGCACGTAGTCCTCGTCGAGGACGTCCAGCACCGAGGCGCGCGTGATGCGGAAGATCACGGCGAACGGGATGGAGGCCAGGGCCAGGCCGGGCAGCACGAGGTGCAGCAGGGCGTCCCAGGCGGCGTCCCACTCGCGGGTCATGAGCCCGTCGAGCACGAAGAAGTTGGTGATGTGCGTGGCGTGCAGGCTCGGGTCCTGGCGGCCGGAGACCGGCAGCCAGCCGAGCTCGGTGGCGAAGATCCACTTGAGCACGAAGGCCAGGAAGAACACCGGCACGGCCACACCCACCAGCGAGCTGACCACCGAGAGGTTGTCGAACAGGCCACCGCGGCGACGGGCCGCGAGGTAGCCCAGGGGGATGCCGGCCAGGCAGGCCAGAGTGATGGCCACGACGGTCAGCTCGATGGTGGCCGGGGCGCGCTGCACGAGGATCTCGGTGACGGGCGTGCCGGGCACGAGGCCGGTGGAGACGCCGAAGTCGCCGGAGAGGCAGCGCTTGAGGAAGGCGACGTACTGCAGGGGCAGGGGTTGGTCCAGGCCGAGCTGTGCCTCGAGGGCCTTGCGGGCCTCCGGGGTGCCGCGGTCGCCCAGCAGGGCGGACACGGCGCCGCCGGGGAGCGAGCGCAGCCAGAAGAAGAGCAGGACGCTCAGGACGACCAGGACGAGCACCATCTGGAGCAGACGGCGCGCGATGAAGCGGATCACAGGCGCACTCCTGTCGGGGTGGTCCGGGGTACGGGTGCGCCCGGGGCGTCAGGGTGACGCCCCGGGCGCCGGTCGGCGGGGGCCGAGGTGCACGGCCCCCGGGTGGCTCACTCCGAGAGCGAGGCGGAGGCGAAGCGCTCGGCGGTGAGCGGGGAGGCCACGAGGCCCTGCACCTTGGAGCTCACCACGAGGGCGGGCGGCGAGTGGGTGAGCGGCACGGCGGGCAGGTGCTGCTCGTCCATCAGCTCGGCGTTGAGCTCCTGGTAGCGCTTCTCCCGCTCGGCGTCGTCCACGATGGCGTCGGCCTTCTTCAGGTCGGTGGCCAGCTTCTTGCCCCACGGGTACTCGCCGGTGGCGAAGCGGTTGTCGGTGGTGCCGAAGAAGGTGCCGATGAAGTTGTCCGGGGAGTCGTAGTCGCCGGTCCAGCCCAGCAGGTAGGCCTGCGCCTTGCCGGTGTCCACGCCGTCGAGGTAGCCACCGTTCCACGGCTTGGAGCTCGCCTTGACGGTGATGCCGGCCGCCTCGAGGTCACCCTGGATGGCCTCGAAGATCTTCTGGGGGTCCGGCATGTAGGGGCGGGACACCTCGGACGGCCACCACACCTCGAGGGTCAGGTCCTCGGCGCCGGCCTCCTTGAGCAGCTTCTTGGCGCCCTCGGTGTCGTGCGGGATCGCCTCGACCTCGGAGTTGTATCCCTTCACGGTGTCGGGCATGAACTGCGTGGCCACGCTGGCGCCCTCGGGCATCTGGCTCTTGACCAGCTGCTCCTTGTTGATGGCCATGGCGATGGCCCGGCGCACCTTCGGGTCCTTGAGCTTCGGGTTCTCCTTGGCGTTGAGGCCCAGGTAGAGGATGTTGAAGGGGTCGCGCTTCATGACCTGGTTGCCCTCGTCCTCCAGCGACTTCCAGTCGATGGGGTTGGGCAGGTCGTAGCCATCGATGGACCCGGCCTTGAGCTCCTGCTTGCGGGTGGACTCGTCGGGGATGACCTTGAAGATCAGCTCGTCGAGCTTGGCCTTGTCACCGTGGTAGTCCTCGTTGCGCTTCAGCTTGATGGTCTTGTTGGCGCGGTCGTAGCCGGCGAAGGTGAACGGGCCGGTGCCGGTCGGGTGCTTGGTGGCGTACTCCGGGTAGGCGAAGCCCTCGCCCTGGGCCTTCACGTCGTTGGCCTTGTACTTGTCCATGGCCGTGGGGGACTGCATGGCCAGCGAGGAGAGCGTCAGCATGGTGGGGAACTTGGACGTGGGCTCGGTGATGGTCACCACGGCCTTGTTGTCCTCGGGGGCCTTGCAGCCCTTGTAGAGGGAGTCGACCTTGCCGTCGGCGAAGCCGCCCATGGTGTCCTGCCAGTAGGCGGAGACCGACGGGCTCTGGCCGGCACCGGTCTGGTTGTACATGCGCTCGAAGTTCTTGCACACGGCCTCGGCGTTGAAGGGGGTGCCGTCGTGGAACGTCACCCCCTCCTTGAGGGTGAAGGTCCACTGGGTGCCGTCGTCGTTGGACTCCCACTTGGTGGCCAGCCCCGGGCCCACCTTGGCGGTGCCGGGCTCGATCTCCAGCAGCCCCTCGAAGACCTGGCGGGTGATGCGGAAGGTCTCGCCGTCGGTGGCGTAGAAGGGGTCGAAGAGCTTGGGCTCGCCGGCCGCGCCGAAGGTCAGCGTGCCGCCGGCGGCCTGTTCACCCCCGCCGGAGCCCTCACCCCCCTTGTCGCGCTGGGACTCCGCACACCCGGACAGGGTGAGTGCGGCGGCGCAGACGGCGGCTGCGACGGCCGCGGACTTGCGGTGGGTGCTCATGGGCTCTCCTCACGTGTCTCGCGCAGGGCGTGTGACCTGCGCGACCCGGGGCCGCGGGGGCGGCCGTGTGTGGATCAGACGCTAGGCGTCGGGCGCGGAGCGGGCCACATCTTGGGCAAGTCGCAATCCGATTGACACCAATTCGTGACCTGCGCGACATCCCGGGGGTGGGGCGAGCGACCGCGATCGGGGGGATACTGGAGGTTATGACGCAGACCTCCCGCGCTGACCGGCGCAATGTCGCCATCGTTGCCCACGTCGACCACGGAAAGACCACGCTGGTCGACGCCATGCTCCACCAGTCGGGGGTGTTCGGCGAGCACTCCAAGGTCGACGAGCGGGCGATGGACTCCGGCGACCTCGAGCGGGAGAAGGGCATCACCATCCTCGCCAAGAACACCGCGGTGCACTACCGCGGCCCGGCCGCCCAGGACCTCGAGGGGGTGGGCGAGGACGGCGTGGTCATCAACATCATCGACACCCCCGGCCACGCCGACTTCGGTGGCGAGGTGGAGCGCGGCCTGTCGATGGTGGACGGTGTGGTGCTCCTCGTGGACGCCTCCGAGGGCCCGCTGCCCCAGACGCGCTTCGTGCTCCGCAAGGCCCTCGAGGCCAAGATGCCGGTGATCCTGGTCATCAACAAGGTGGACCGCCCGGACGCCCGCTGCGCGGCCGTCATCGACGAGGTCTACGAGCTCTTCATGGACCTGGGTGCCGAGGAGGAGCAGATCGACTTCCCGATCGTCTACGCCTCCGGCAAGGCCGGTCGCGCCTCCCTGGAGGCCCCGGGCGACGGGGTGCTGCCGGAGAACGAGGACCTCGAGCCGCTCTTCCGCACCATCCTGGAGACCGTGCCGGCCCCGGTGTACGACGACGAGGCCCCGCTGCAGGCCCACGTCACCAACCTCGACTCGTCCAACTTCCTCGGCCGCCTGGCCCTGTTGCGCATCAAGAACGGCACCCTGCGCAAGGGCCAGACCGTGGCGTGGATGAAGCGCGACGGCAGCGTCTCCAACGTGCGCCTGTCCGAGCTGCTCGTCACCGAGGGGCTGGAGCGCCAGCCGGCCGAGTCCGCCGGCCCGGGCGACATCGTGGCCGTGGCCGGCATCGCCGAGGTGATGATCGGCGAGACCCTGGCCGATCCGGAGAACCCGGTGGCGCTGCCGCTCATCCACGTGGACGAGCCGGCCATCTCCATGACCATCGGCACCAACACCTCGCCGCTGGCCGGCAAGGTGAAGGGCAGCAAGGTCACCGCCCGCCTGGTGAAGGACCGCCTCGACTCCGAGCTCATCGGCAACGTGTCGCTGCGCATCCTGCCGACCGACCGTCCCGACGCGTGGGAGGTGCAGGGCCGCGGCGAGCTGGCGCTGGCCATCCTCGTGGAGCAGATGCGTCGCGAGGGTTACGAGCTCACCGTCGGCAAGCCGCAGGTGGTCACCAAGGAGATCGACGGCAAGGTGCACGAGCCGGTCGAGGCCCTGACCATCGACGCCCCGGAGGAGTTCCTCGGCGCGATCACCCAGGTGATGGCCAACCGCAAGGGCCGCATGGAGGAGATGAGCAACCACGGCACCGGCTGGGTGCGCATGGAGTTCCGCGTGCCGAGCCGCGGCCTCATCGGCTTCCGCACCGAGTTCCTCACCGAGACGCGCGGCACCGGCATCGCCCACCACATCTTCGACGGCTACGAGCCGTGGTTCGGCGAGATCCGCACGCGCATCGCGGGCTCGCTGGTGGCCGACCGGGCCGGCAACGCCACCTCCTACGCCATGTTCAACCTGCAGGAGCGCGGCACCCTCTTCATCCACCCCACCACCGAGGTGTACGAGGGCATGATCGTCGGCGAGAACTCGCGCGCCGATGACATGGACGTGAACATCACCAAGGAGAAGAAGCTCACGAACGTGCGCTCCGCCGGTGCCGAGGTGCTGGAGCGCCTGGCCCCGCCGCGCGCGATGAGCCTGGAGCAGTCGCTGGAGTTCTGCCGCGAGGACGAGTGCGTGGAGGTCACGCCGGAGGCCGTGCGCATCCGCAAGGTGGTGCTCGACCAGGTGGCCCGCGGCCGCGAGGCGCGCCGCGCGAAGAACGCCTGAGCAGGCCCGCGCATGCCGGAGGCCGGCACCCCCACGGGGGTGCCG
>NZ_KV824556.1:0-646 GCF_001816045.1 Kytococcus sp. HMSC28H12 | reverse complement strand
TCGAGGGGGCGGCGCCGCGGGTGGCCGCCGGCGACCTGCGGGAGGCGCGCGGGGCCCTGGAGCGGCCGCTCGTGCTGGACCACACGGCGGGGTACGACCCGCGGGACCTTCCCGCCGCGAGCGCTCCGGGCATGGTGGTGGAGGCCGAGTCGACGGTGCGCCGGCAGCGGGTGGCCACGCACGCGGTGGTGTTCGACCCGGCGGGCACCCAGGTGCTGCTCACCGGTCTGTGGGACGCCCGCAGCGAGACCGAGTTCTGGAACTGGCCCGGTGGTGGGGTGGACCCGGGGGAGACCTTCGAGGAGGCGCTCGCCCGCGAGGTGTGGGAGGAGACCGGTCACGCGCTGGCCAGGGCCGAGCCGCTCGCGGTGCGCTCGTGGACCGGGCGCGGCACCACCGGTGAGGGCGAGCTGGAGGACTACCACGGCATCAGCCTGGTCTGGGTGGCGGAGGCCGACCGGGTGGCCGAGCCCGTGGTGCACGACGTGGGGGGCTCCACCACGAGTGCGGCATGGGTGGACCTGGACGACGAGCGGGTGGGCGGTCGCATCCGGCGCAACACCGAGGACCTTCGGCGGGCGGTGGCGGCCCGGGCGCGGCGGCTGGGGGAGCGACCGGCCGGCTGAGCCGGCGGGCCTCGTCAGGG
>NZ_KV824555.1:0-2540 GCF_001816045.1 Kytococcus sp. HMSC28H12 | reverse complement strand
AGGCGGCCGGCGCCGCCGCCCGGCAGGCGCTGTCCGCCCAGCCGTCGGCCACCGGCCAGACCCCCCAACTCGGCCAGCAGGCCCTGCGCGTCCTGCAGCAGGCGCACACCATCATGACCGCGCGCGGGGACACCCACCTCGCCCTCGACGTGCTCACCCTCGCCCTGGTGGAGACCGGCGCCGTGCAGGGTGACGCGAAGGCCGTGGCCACGGAGCTGGACGTCCTGCGCGGCGGGCAGAAGGTGACCAGCGAGAACCCGCAGAACGGCTCCGAGGCCCTGGAGCAGTACGGCACCGACCTCACGGCCGTCGCGCGCGAGGGGCGTCTGGACCCCGTGATCGGGCGCGACGCCGAGATCCGCCGCGTGGTGCAGGTGCTCAGCCGCCGCACCAAGAACAACCCGGTGCTCATCGGCGAGCCCGGCGTCGGCAAGACTGCCGTCGTGGAGGGCCTGGCCCAGCGCATCGTCGACGGCGACGTGCCCGAGTCACTCCGGGGCAAGCGCCTCATCAGCCTCGACCTGGGGGCGATGGTGGCCGGCGCCAAGTACCGTGGCGAGTTCGAGGAGCGGCTCAAGGCCGTGCTGGAGGAGATCAAGGCCAGCAACGGGCAGATCGTCACCTTCATCGACGAGCTGCACACCGTGGTGGGCGCCGGCGGCACCGGTGACGGCTCCATGGACGCCGGCAACATGCTCAAGCCGATGCTGGCGCGCGGCGAGCTGCGGCTCGTGGGTGCCACGACGCTCGACGAGTACCGCGAGAACATCGAGAAGGACGCCGCCCTGGAGCGCCGCTTCCAGCAGGTGTTCGTGGGTGAGCCCTCGGTGGTGGACACCATCGCCATCCTGCGCGGGCTCAAGGAGCGCTACGAGGCGCACCACAAGGTGACCGTGGAGGACTCCGCCCTGGTGGCCGCCGCCACGCTGAGCGACCGGTACATCACCCACCGGCAGCTGCCGGACAAGGCGATCGACCTCATCGACGAGGCCGCCAGTCGCCTGCGCATGGAGATCGACTCCAGCCCGATGGAGATCGACACCCTGCGTCGGGCCGTGGACCGGATGGCCATGGAGGAGATGCACCTGGCCGCCGAGACCGACGAGGCGTCCGCCGAGCGGCTGGCCACGCTGCGGGAGGAGCTCGCGAACAAGCGGGAGGAGCTCTCGAGCCTCACCGCGCGCTGGGAGGCCGAGAAGCAGGGCCTCAACCGCCTGGGTGACCTGCGCGTCCGCCTCGACGAGGCCCGTACGCAGGCCGAGAAGCTGCAGCGCGAGGGCGACTACGCCGGTGCGTCCAAGCTGCTCTACGGCGACGTGCCCGCCCTCGAGGCGGAGCTGGCCGAGGCCGAGCGCTCCGAGGCGGCCGACGGCCCGGAGGACCCGATGGTGTCCGAGGCCGTCACCGCCGACGACATCGCCGAGGTGATCGCCAGCTGGACGGGCATCCCGGCCGGGCGCCTGTTGGAGGGCGAGACCGAGAAGCTCCTGCGCATGGAGGACTTCCTGGGTGAGCGCCTCATCGGGCAGACCGAGGCCGTGCGCACGGTGAGCGACGCCGTGCGGCGCTCGCGGGCCGGCATCGCCGACCCCGACCGGCCCACCGGCTCGTTCCTCTTCCTGGGTCCCACCGGCGTGGGCAAGACCGAGCTGGCCAAGGCGCTGGCGGACTTCCTGTTCGACGACGAGCGGGCGATGGTCCGCATCGACATGTCCGAGTACTCCGAGCGGCACGCGGTGGCACGGCTGGTGGGTGCGCCCCCCGGCTACGTGGGCCACGAGGAGGGCGGTCAGCTGACCGAGGCGGTGCGGCGCCGTCCCTACTCGGTGGTGCTGCTCGACGAGGTGGAGAAGGCGCACCCGGAGACCTTCGACATCCTGCTGCAGGTGCTCGACGACGGGCGCCTCACCGACGGGCAGGGCCGGACGGTGGACTTCCGCAACACCATCCTCATCATGACCTCGAACCTGGGCTCGCAGTTCCTGGTGGACCCCACCCAGGACCCGGCGGCGCGGCGTGAGGGTGTGATGGCGGCGGTGCGGGCGCACTTCAAGCCCGAGTTCCTCAACCGCTTGGACGACACGGTGGTGTTCGAGCCGCTGAGCCGGCAGGAGATCGGCAGCATCGTGGACCTGCAGGTGGACGCGCTGGCCCGGCGGTTGGCCGACCGGCGCATCACGCTGGAGGTCACCGACGCCGCCCGGGCGTGGCTGGCCGACCAGGGGTACGACCCGGCGTTCGGCGCCCGACCGCTGCGCCGGCTGGTGCAGACCGCGGTGGGCGACACCCTTGCCCGCTCGCTGCTGGCCGGCACGGTGCGCGACGGGCAGGTGGTCACCATCGACGTGGACACCGAAGAGCCCTCGGACGCCGGCACCGGCCGGGTGACCGGGCTGCGCGTGGCCTGAGCCGGCGCGCGGGCGTGAGCCCCTTGGTGAGCGTGGCCCCTCCTCGGCCTGCCCGGGGAGGGGCCACGTGTGTGGGCGGTCGGCGAGTTCCGCACCGGTGCGGAACTCGAGCTGACACGGCATCGAGAACCG
>NZ_KV824554.1:0-5573 GCF_001816045.1 Kytococcus sp. HMSC28H12 | reverse complement strand
CGGCGGCCCGCCCCATCGCTGCGTCCGGCCGGGTGGGGGCGCCGGCGGAGTCCCGCACCACCCCACCCCGCGCGAGGTCGTAGAGCGCGGCCCCGGGCACGATCGGCACGATGCCGCCCGGCGTCGGGAAGCCGCGCCCGGTTTCCTCGCACCACGCCTGCACGCCGGTCACCGAAGCCAGTCCGAAGGCCGAGCCGCCGGTGAGCACCACGGCATCGACGGTGGGGACGAGCGAGGCCGGGTGGAGTGCGTCGGTCTCGTGGGTGGCGGGCCCTCCGCCGCGGACGTCCACGGCGCCCACCGTGCCGGGCGGCGGGAGCACGACGGTGACGCCGGTGCGCCACCCGTCGTCGGTGCGCTGGGCGTGGCCGACCCGCAGGCCGGGGACATCGGTGATGCTGCCGGGGGAGGTCATGGGGCGCAGGGTAGGGGGTGGGGTGTCCTGGACCTCGGGTCGTGGGTCCGTCCGCTGATCTCTGGCGTGAACATCTGCCGAACACTCAAGCGGAGCGCTGCGTAGCGCTTGACACACACACATGGTGAGGCTTGATGGCGATGCCCCTTCGCACACACATGGGGCGATCACTCACGGGGAGAACACCATGCGAAAGATCCCTGCGGCTACGGCTGCCCTGCTCGTCATGACCGGCGGTTCCGCTGCCGCGGACGTTGCGGTGAGTGCGACGACCGACGGGCACGAGATGGAAGGGCAGGCCCGCATGGGTGGCTACACCGCCTTCGTGCGTGACTCGGCCGGGGGTTCCTGCGGCCACATGGTCCAGTCGACCAGCATCAAGGAGTTCCGCTCCTGCCGCCTGAAGCTCATCGACAACTGTGGGGGCTGGGTCGTTCCTCGCCGATGAGTTCCTGCAGGAGCGCGGGGCGGCCAGGTGGTCGTCCCGCGCTCCTGTCGTCCGGTGTTGACTCCTGGTCAGGAGTCCCTGCCGTTCGTTGTCGTTCTGTGTCGTCTTGTCTGGTGAGGTGCGCGTCGTGGTTGTTCCTGCGTTGGAGCTCGTTGAGTTGGGTGTTTCGTATGACCGTCCGGTGGTGGAGGGTTTCTCGTTGCGGGTGGGGCGGGGTGAGTCGGTGGCGTTGATGGGGCCCAGTGGGTCGGGCAAGAGCAGCATCTTGTCGTGTGTGGTGGGGATGCAGCGGCCGTCGTCGGGTCGGGTGCTGGTGGGTGGTCAGGACATGTCGGGGGCGCGGGCGGGGCGGCGTGCGCGGTTGCGGCGTGAGTTGGTGGGGGTGGCCTACCAGGAGTCGGGTTTGTTGCCGGAGTTGTCGGTGGCCGAGAACGTGGCGGTGACGTTGTTGTTCGACGGTGTGCCGCGGGGTGAGGCGTTGGGGTTGGCGCGGGAGTCGTTGGCGGCGGTGGGGTTGGCCGGGCATGCGGACAAGGCGGTGGACGAGATCTCTGGTGGGCAGGCGCAGCGGGTGTCGATCGCGCGGGCGTTGGTGCGGCCGGGGGCGGTGTTGTTGGTGGCTGATGAGCCGACGGCGAGTCTGGACCGGGTGACCGCTGGTGAGGTGATCGAGCTCATCGCTGAGCGGGTGCGGGCTACGGGGGTGGGGGCGTTGATCGCGACGCATGATCCGGCGGTGGCTGCGGCGTGTGATGCCGTGGTGGACCTGCGGGGGCGGGCGTGAGTTCGTCGTGGGGTGCTGCCTGGCGGGTGGCGCGGGGGTTGGCGTTGTCGGGCAGCCCCCGGCAGCGGTGGCGTCAGGTGAGTCTGGTGGTCTCCTCGGTGGTGGCCACGGTGGCGCTGTTGGTCGGGGTGATGCTGGTGCGGCAGGTGGTGCTGGCCGACGCGCACCTGGGCGCCCGCCAGCCCGTGATGGGGGCTCCTGCCACGGCCACCTGGGCAAAGACCATGCCGGTGCTTCCCGGTGGGGTGGGGCAGATTCCGGTGCAGTGGATCGAGCCCGACCCCGGTCACGAGGACGACCCGGCTCTGGTGCCGCCGGGGTTGGACCGGTTGCCCGCGCCGGGTGAGGCCGTGGTTTCGCCGGGTCTGGTGCGGCAGGGGCTGACGGCCGAGGACCTGGGGTTGCGGCCGAGCACGGCCGGGTCGGGTGAGGGGGGTGTCATCGGGGACGACTTCCTGATCTCCCGGAGCGAGGGCTACGCCATCGCTCGCCCGCCACAGGGGCAGCAGCTCGACCGAGACATGTCGGAGCGCATCTCGGGATACGGGCCCGGCGAGTCGAAGGTGACCTGGACCGAGACCACGCTCGACGTGCCGGCAGGTATCCCGGGACTCATGTCCGTTCTCGCGCTCGTGGTGTTCCCTGCGGTGCTGCTCCTGGGCACGGCGGCGCGAGCGGTGTCCGGCGTCACCCGGGATCGTGCCCGGCACCTGTGGGCGCTGGGCGTCAGCCGCGTGGCGATCCGGCAGGTGGTCGTCCTCGAGACGGCTGTCCTGTGCGGGCTCGGTGCCGCGGCGGGTGGCCTGCTGTGGGGCCTGACTCTCAGCCACCGAAACTCCTGGCCCGGCAACGACGCCCTTCTCCTGCCGGCTGCGCGGATCCCCCTCTGGTGGGCCCTGCCCGTCGTGCTCGGGGTCGTCCTGCTGGGGTCGGTGTGGGCGGCCACGGCGAGCACGTCGGAGCGACGTGCCGGTGCTCGGTTCTCGCTCGGTGACTGGGGGTTGGCCCCGCTGGTCCTCGGTCTGCTGGCTCTGGCGGTCGCCATCCCCCTGCCCGTGTGGTTGGGCTCCGCCAGCTCCGACTTCTCGCTCTTCATGCTCATGGGGGGTGCCGTGCTGGTCATCGTCGGGCTACCGCTCGGCCTGCCCGTGCTGTCACGGTGGGCGGCACGGCTGTTCGCCCGGTCGGCCCACCCCACCCGGTGGCTGGCGGCCAAGCGTCTCGGGGGTGGTGCCACGCGCCTGGCCAGGGCCGGTGCGTTCGTGGGCGTGCTCGTGTTCATCGTGGGATCGGAGGTGTCCCTCTACAACGGCACCCAGAGCGGCCCCGCCTTCGCCCAGGCGGCGGGGGAGACCAAGGTCTGGAGCGCCTACTGGGACGACGCGCCCGCGCGATTCCCGGATGACCTGGCGCAACGGGCTGCGGCGGCGGGCGGAGAGGTGGCCCGATCGCGGGTGGGTGCAGACGGGTCCCGTCATGGCACGGCGGTGGTCTTTCGCGACTGCCATGCCGCGCGGGAGTTCTTCGGCATGGACGTACCCGTCGACACCTGTGGGGGTGCGTCCACGGAGGGGGCTGATGCAGTGCGTCTGTTCACGGACGTGGCCATCGGGGACCCTGAGCGGTGGGAGCCGTCCGACACCGTGTACGTCAGTGGGCCACTGGACTGGGACGCGGCCGATGCCCTACGGCTCTTCGAGGGCACCACGAGGCCGGCGGTGATGCAGGTGCTGGGGCCGGACGACGACTTCCAGCACCCGGGCACCGACTGGATGCGAACCGGCGTGCTCGCTGCGTCAGCACTCCTTCTGGTGGGTCTCCTGCGCACTTTGGGCGACCGTGCCCTGGAATCCGCGCAGGAGCACCGCCTGCTGGAGCGGGCGGGGCTGGACCCGGCAGAGGCGGCTCGCACCACGATGGTGGCCACGCTCCTGCCGGTGGTGATCTCCGTGCCCATCGCCCTCGTCGCGGCGTGGCTGTTCGCGTACGTCGGGGGCACTGCGGACTACACCCAGCAGAACTACCTGGAGGTCACACTGGTCGCGCTCCTGACGGCTGGCCTGTGTGTGGTCGTGATGGTTGCCACGCTGCTGTGGCAACGGCGTCGGGCGGACTGAGGAAGGTGTCGGGGTTGGCTGCGCCGCCCCGAGATCACCTCAGCCCACCCGCAGCACCACCTTGCCGACGTGCTGGGACTCCTTGAGCAGCTGGTGTGCCCGCTGTGCCTCGGTGATCGGCAGCACCTCCTGCACCACCGGGCGGATCTCCCCGGCCTCGATGCGGGGCCAGAGGTTCTCGCGCACGGCCGCCACGATGCGGGCCTTGTCCGGGCGGGGCCGCCCTCGCAGGGAGGTGGCCTGCACGGTGAGGCGGCGCTGCAGCATCAGGCCCAGGTTGATCTCGCCCTCGCGCCCGCCCATGAGGCCGATGACGACGAGCCGGCCGTCCTTGGCCAGGGCCTGCAGGTTGCGGCCCAGGTAGTCGGCGCCGATGAGGTCGAGGACCACGTCGACGCCGTCGGCGGTGGCGTCGCGGACGGCCTCGACGAAGTCGGTCTCCTTGTAGTTGACGAGGATCTCGGCGCCCAGCTCGCGGCAGCGGTCGAGCTTCTCCTGCGAGCCGGCGGTCACGGCCACCCGGGCCCCCAGCGCGCGCGCCACCTGGATGCCCATGGTGCCGATGCCGGACGAACCGCCGTGCAGCAGGACGGTCTCCCCGGCGGCCAGGTGCCCCGCATCGACGAGGTTGGACCACACGGTGCAGGCGACCTCGGGCAGGGCGGCGGCGGTCACCAGGTCGACGCTCGCGGGGACGGGCAGCAGCTGGCCCACCGGCACGACGACCTGCTCGGCGTAGCCGCCGCCGGCCAGCAGGGCGCAGACCTCGTCGCCCACCTGCCAGTCGCCCGTGTCGCCGGCGCCCAGGGCGGCGATGCGGCCGCTCACCTCCAGGCCGATCACCTCGCTCTCACCGGGCGGCGGCGGGTACTTGCCGGCGGCCTGCACCAGGTCGGCCCGGTTGACGCCGGCGGCCGCCACCTCCACGAGGACCTCGCCCTCGCCGGGGGTGGGGTCCTCGACCTCGGACAGGGTCAGGGCCGGCTTCTCGCCGGAGTCGTCGATCACGATGGCGCGCACAGTGCCTCCTCGATGGGGTGTGCCCCGACCCTAGTGAGTCGTCGGCGGCACGGCGCGAGGAAGGGTGACAGAACAACTACGCGACGTCGTAGAACTTGGTATCCTCGGCGTCCTCGTGCGGCAGGCGGCCGCACCCGCACCCGCTCCGTGGAGGAAACCATGCACCGTCGCCTCATCGCCCTGGCAGCCACCGGGCTGCTGTTCGTCACCGCCTGCTCGCAGGAAGGGGCCTCCGACGGCGACGGCAGCAGCTCTGATGCGGCGACCAGTTCCGATGCGGCGACCAGCTCGGGCGCGGCCTCGGGTTCGCAGGACCCGTCGACCCAGTCCCCGCCCCCGGTGGGGGCGGTCGGCCTGTACGACGGCTGGGTGAAGGCCACCGAGGACGACATGACGGCCGTCTTCGGGCGCCTGCAGAACCCGTTGCCGGTGGACGTGACCTTCGTGAGCGGTTCCACGGACGTGGCGGAGTCGGTCGAGCTCCACGAGGTCGCCGGTGGGTCCATGCAGCCCGTCGAGGGCGGCATGACCGTTCCGTCGGGTGAGGTCCTGGAGCTCGAGCCCGGCGGCCTCCACATCATGCTGATGGGGGTCAAGAAGCCGATCGTCGCCGGTGACGAGGTGGTCATCACCCTCGAGGACGCCGACGGCAAGACCTACCCGCTCACCGCCGAGGCGCGCACCTTCGACGGCGGGGGCGAGAAGTACTCCGGCGGCGACGGCCACGACCACGAGCACTGAGGAGGGCGCGTGACCTCCCGGACCCCGCGTGAGCCCGCCGGCGGGCCC
>NZ_KV824553.1:0-4344 GCF_001816045.1 Kytococcus sp. HMSC28H12 | reverse complement strand
CCTGGTGGTCCGCCCCCTCCGTCGTGCGTGCCGGGGTCAGCCGTCCAGGACGTCGTGGCGCAGCGCCCACCAGTTGACGGGCACGGCGGCCAGGGCGAGCGCGGTGCGCGGGTGGGAGACGCCGCGGCGCGCCACCCAGGCGATGGCCTGGCGCTCGAGCCACAGTCCACCGGCGGCGCCGGCCGCCAGCAGCACCACGCCGGGGAAGACGATGCGCTGCCAGGGGATCTCCGGCTCGTCGAGGCCCTGGGCCGTGCTCGGGAGCTCGGCCTCGGTGGGGTGCTCCGCGAGCTGCGTGGTGTCCTCACCGGACACGGGCTCGGCGCCCTCGGTGAGGCTCCACGAGGCCTCGGCGGTGCCGGGGACCACCGGGTCGGGGCGCAGTGCGATGGTGGCCGCGGCGCCGGCGATGATCAGCCCCTGCACGGGCCAGCGGCGGCGCCAGTCCGGGATCCACTCCGGCAGCGCGGTGCTCGCGGTGACCAGGCCGGTCAGGACCAGCGCCGGGGCCAGCTGGAAGGCGTCCCGGCGCACGGTCTGCTGGGGCAGCGAGCGGTCCACTCAGTCCTCCCGGGCCTGGTAGGTGCCGGTGAGGGTCCCCCGGCCGATGGTGTGGAACAGCATCGTGAACGCGGCCACGGTGGCGCTGGCCGAGTTGTCCAGCCCCAGGTCCTCGGTGTCCAGGGCGTGCACGGCCAGGATGTAGCGGTGCGGGCGGTCGCCGGGGGGCGGGGCCATGCCGGCCCAGGCCTTGGCGCCGGTGTCGGCCGAGACCATGAAGGCGCCCTCGGGCAGGTTGTGGCCGCCCTCGGCGCCGGCGTCCGCGGCCAGCTCGGTGACCGAGGCGGGGATGTTCAGGACCGTCCAGTGCCAGAAGCCGGCCGGCGTGGGGGCGTCCGGGTCGAAGCAGGACACGGCGAAGGACTTGGTGCCCTCGGGGGCACCGGTCCACGAGAGCTGCGGGGAGGTCTCGTCGCCCTCGGCGGCGTGGCGGCGCGACATCGGCTCGTGGTTGCGCAGGTCGGCGCTGGTGACGGTGAAGTCGGCGGTCTTCGGCAGCAGGCTGTAGGGCTCGGGGGCCTCGGGGCGGTGCAGGTCCATGGGCCCACCGTATGCGTCCGGTGTGGCGTGCGTCATCCCGGCGGGGTGTGGCCGCCCGGCCCGTCCCCAGCCGGTCGTGGCGGCCGCCGTTCGTCCACAGGTCCGCCGGGCGGGGGCGGGGCAGGCCGGGCGCCGACGGATAGCGTGCGCGCATGACCACTGCACCCAGCACGTCGCGCCAGGCCATCGACCTGCTGCCGGAGTCCGCCCGCGCCTTCGCCGTGGTGCTCGAGCGGTTGCCCGACGACGCCTGGGGCCGCCCCACGCCATGCAGCGAGTGGTCGGTCAAGGACGTGGTGAACCACGTGGTGGCCGAGCACGAGTGGGTGCCCCACCTGCTGCGGGGGGAGGGCGTGGAGCAGGTGGGGGACCGGTACGACGGGGACCGGCTCGGCGGCTCGCCGGCTGCTGCCCGCCGTGCGTGGCAGATGGCGATGCTGGGCTCGCTCCAGGCGTGGGCGCAGGTGGAGGAGGTGGACCAGCCGGTGGCCTTCTCCGGCGGCATGCAGACCGCGGGGGAGTACGCCCACCAGATGCTCGTGGACCTCACCGTGCACGCCTGGGACGTGGCGCAGGGCGGTGGGGTCTCGGTGCCGGTGCTCCCCGACGCCGTGGGCGTCGCCTTCGCCTACGAGAAGCCGCGGGTGGCGCAGGGCGAGGCCGCCGGTCTCTTTGCGCCGCCCAGGCGGCCCCGCTCGGACCATCCGATGGACCAGCTCGTCGCGCTGCTGGGGCGCTGACGTGGCGCTCGCTCCCCTGACCGACCTGCCGCCCACCCCGCGGGTGGTGCTGGACCGCGCCCGACTGCAGGCCAATGTCGACCGCATGGCCGCGACGGCCGCCGAGCGCGGCCAGGCCCTGCGACCCCACGCCAAGACCCACAAGTGCCCGCAGGTGGCCGCCCTGCAGCTGGCGGCCGGTGCGGTGGGCCTCACCGTGGCCACGCTGGGGGAGGCCGAGGCGTTCGCCGAGGCCGGGTGCGGCGACCTGCTCATCGCCTACCCGGTGTGGTGGACGTCCGACCAGGCGTGGCGTGCCGCGGAGCTGGCCACCCGGGTGCGGCTGGCGGTGGGCGTGGACTCCGTGGAAGGTGTGCAGCACCTGGCCGAGCTGTGGCAGGTACCGCGGGGGCGCACCCGGGAGCCCGCCGCGGGGCCGGTGGCCCTGCCGGAGCTCGTGGTGGAGGTGGACAGCGGCCACCACCGCAGCGGGTGCGCCCCGCAGGAGGCCCGCGCGGTGGCGCGTGCCGGCATCGAGACCGGGTTCGTGGTGCGCGGCCTGTTCACCTTCCCCGGACACAGCTACACGCCCGCGGGCCGGCGGGAGGTGGTGCGCCAGGAGGCCGACGCGGTGGCCGAGGCTGCCCGCGGCCTGCGCGCCGCCGGGGTGCCGACCCCGCACGTCTCCGGCGGGTCCACCCCCTCGGTGGCCCTGGAGGAGGCCGGTTTCGACGAGTTGCGCCCGGGCGTCTACGTGTTCGGCGACGCGCAGCAGTGGGAGCTGGGCACGTGTGCGCCCCAGGACATCGCGCTCACCGTGCACTCCACGGTGGTCTCGCACGCCGGTGGGCGCCTCGTCCTGGACGCCGGGAGCAAGGCCCTCGGTGCGGACCGGGCCGGCTGGGCCACCGGCTTCGGGCGGTTGCTGGACCACCCGGGTGCGCGCATCGAGGTGCTCAGCGAGCACCACGCGGTGGCGGTGCTGCCGGACGGCGAGCCGCTGCCGCCGCGGGGCAGCGTGGTGCGCGTGGTGCCCAACCACGTGTGCAACGCGGTCAACCTGGCCGAGGAGCTGCTCGTGGCCGACGACGGTGTGGTCACCGAGCGGTGGCCCGTCGCGGCGCGGGGACGCAACAGCTGAGGGGCGGGACTCGGCGTCGGTTCCGCCGGGTCACCGGCAGGCGGAACGGGCCTTGGTGAGCATCTCCTCGTACTCCGCCCGCGGGTCCGAGGCCAGCACCACGGCCCCGCCGGCCCCCACCGTGACGCGTCCGTCGTGCACGACGGCGGTGCGGATGACGATGGCCAGGTCGGCCGTCCCGGTGGCCGAGAGGTAGCCGAGCGTGCCGGCGTAGATCCCGCGCGGTCGGCCCTCGAGCTGGTCGAGCAGGTCGGTGGAGCGGGCCTTGGGGGCTCCCGTCATCGAGCCGCCGGGGAAGGCCGCGCGCAGCAGGTCCACCACCCCGGCCCCCTCGCGCAGGCGCCCGGTCACCGTCGTGACCAGCTGGTGCACCGTCGCGTGGGTCTCCACCGCCATGAGGCGGGGCACCCGGACCGTGCCCGGCCGGCAGACGCGCGCCAGGTCGTTGCGCAGCAGGTCCACGACCATGAGGTTCTCGGCGCGGGTCTTGGGGTCCGTGGCCAGGGCGGCGGCGCGGGCAGCGTCCTCGGCCGGGTCGTCGCTGCGGGCCGCGGTGCCCTTGATGGGGCGGGTCTCCACCGAGCCGTGGGCGTCCACGTGCAGGAAGCGCTCCGGGCTGGAGCACAGCACGGCGGTGCCGCCGTCCTGCAGCAGGGCGGCGAAGGGCGCCGGGTTGGTGCGCCGCTGGCGCAGGTAGGTCGGCAGCACCTCCCCGGTGAAGGGGGCGTCCACGGCCGTGGTGAGGCACAGCTCGTAGGACTCGCCCTCGCGCAACCACCGGCGGGCGGTCTCCACGTGCTCGGCGTAGGTGGCGGCGTCCACGAGCAGGGAGCCCTCCACGTCGGCCACCAGTGGTGTGCCCGCTGGCCGGGGCAGGAGCAGCGGGTCCGGTCCTGGGCCCGTGTCCGCGCCGGGTTCGCCCTCGCCGAGCAGGGCCCGCTGCGTGGAGGCGGCCCAGGCCTCTGCAGCGGTCACGGCGGCCGGCTCGTCGGGGCAGTGGGCCACCACCCACCCGTCCCCGGTGGCGTGGTCGAGCACCGCGTACCGGTCGGCTGACATCCACACCGCCTCGGGCGTGGCCGCGGGGACCACCGGGGGCGCGTCCGAGCGGGTGTCGGTCCAGCGCCGTGCCTCGTAGCCCAGCCAGCCCACGAAGCCGCCCTGCAGGTCGAAGGGCAGATCCTGCCGGTGCGGGGTCGGGCGCCCGGCCAGGGCGTGCTCCAGCACGGCGAAGGGGTCCTGTGCGGCCGAGGGGCGCAGCACCACCGCATGGGGTCCGGTGGGGGTGCCGAGCATCGTGAACCGGCCCCCGCCCTCGCCCGTGCGGGCGCTGTCCAACCACCACGAGGAGGGGCCGGCCGGGTCGGGCACCGGCCCCGACCC
>NZ_KV824552.1:0-1675 GCF_001816045.1 Kytococcus sp. HMSC28H12 | reverse complement strand
GGCTGCACCGGGGCGTGGACGGCGATGCAGTAGCGCATCTCTTGGATATGACGTTGGTTGCAATGACCAGGAGACGTGCCTCGAAGGGCTCCGCCGACGTCGAGCCAGCGAAACCCTTCTGGACATCGAGTCAGTCGCCCTCTTCTTCGAGATCCTCCAGCACCTCGAGGGGCGATTCCACGTCCCCGCGCCACGCTTCCAGCCCCTCGCGGACGGCGAGGAAGGCGACGACCAGCGCGGCGACGGAGTCCGCCCACCACCAGCCGAACAGGCTGTTCAGCACGAGACCGATGAACACCGCGCCCGAGAGGTAGATGCAGAGGATGAGCTGCTTGGCATCGGCCATGACGCTCTTGGAGCCGAGTTCGCGCCCGGTGCGGACCTCGAACCACGCCAGCAGCGGCATGACGACCAGGCTCAGCGCAGTGATCCCGAGGCCCAGCGGGCTGTGATCGGGGCCCTCTTGGCCCATCAGAGCCAGCACGGCATCCACGGAGACGTACGCGGCGAGGGCGAAGAACGCGATGCCGATCGCCCTCACGGTCACCTTCTCCCACCGCTCGGGGTCCTTGCGAGTGAACTGCCACGCGATCGCCACGGCCGACAGCACCTCGACGACCGAGTCCAGGCCAAAGCCGATCAGCGCGGCCGACGAGGCCAGCACACCCGCGGCGACGGCGACGATGGCCTCGATGACGTTGTAGGTGATCGTGAACCCGACGATGAAGCGGACCCGGCGGTGCAAGGTTGCGCGGCGCTCTGATGTCAGCGCCGCGCTCATGCGTTCGCCTCCGCCCCGCAGCAGCCCGGCACCGGGCACGCGACGTCCACACACGGCGCACTTTCGTCGACGGCCAGAGTCACGTCCATGAGCTTCGTCAGTGCCGCAGCGAGGTGAGGGTCGGCGATCTCGTACCGGGTCTGCCGACCCTCGGGCTCGGCGATCACGATCCCGCAGTCGCGCAGGCAGGTCAGGTGGTTCGAGACGTTCGAGCGGGTCAGTTCAAGGTCGCGGGACAACGCAGCGGGGTAGCTCGGGCCATCCAGCAAGGTCATCAGGATTCGGGAGCGCGTCGGGTCCGCCATGGCCCGGCCCAGCCGGTTCATGACGTCGAGGCGAGTAGCAATAGTCAGCATGCACTGAACTATACAGCGATGACTGCCACGTTGTTGAGTTCGACAGGCTGCCGCACGCGCTCCGCGCGCTTGCCCTTGGGGTTCGTGGTCACCTCTTGCGCCACCCCGGCCACTTCGGCATGCCGTGGCCCTTCCAGGTCTCCACCAGGCCAGCGGCCCAGCGAGCGGACGCGAAGAGCCCGTAGCCGGCCCCGGCGAGGCCCACGGCGACCACGAGCCAGCGCCCGATGCCGAGCCACACGCTCCCGTCCACGTCCAGCGCCCACTGAGCGCCCGCGATGAGCCCCGCGACACCCATCCAGAACCCGGCGACGACAACGGCAACCGGCAGGAGGACGAGGCACATCGCGGCGGCTGCCGACCAGAGCTGACGGGCCTCCAGCTTCGCCGTGGCCCGGTACGCGCGGCGCTGGCCATAGGCCGACAGGGCGTCGTCGGTCTCTCGCTAGTGCCGCGCGTAGATGTCGAACAGCTCGTCGGTGAGCATGATCTGATCGCGCGTGATATCGGGCTCTTCGGAGTTGAGCGTGGGTGCTTG
>NZ_KV824551.1:0-1451 GCF_001816045.1 Kytococcus sp. HMSC28H12 | reverse complement strand
CGGCCCTGGGCGCGGTGCCGGTCACGGTGGTGCCGGGCGTGACCGCGGCGCACGCCGCATCGGCCCTGGCGGGTGCCGCGCTGGGCGCCGACCACGCGCTCATCTCGCTCTCGGACCGACTCAAGCCCCTCGAGGTGGTGCTGGACCGCGTGCGCGCCTGCGCCCGCGCCGACCTGGCGATGGCCTTCTACAACCCGCGCTCCCGTTCGCGCCCGCACCAGCTGGGCGAGGTGGTCGCGGTGCTGCGCGAGGAACTGCCCGGTGACCACGTGGTGGCCGTGGCCCGCCAGGTGAGCCGGGAGGGCGAGGCACTGGAGGTCACCGACCTGGCGTCCTTCGACCCGGAGGTGGTGGACATGGGCTGCCTGGTGCTCGTCGGTGCCCGCAGCACGCGGGTGACGGCCGACGACCGGGTGTGGACGCCGCGTTACGTGGAGGGCTGAGAGGCCGGCATCGCCGCGGGCCTCCCGGCCTCAGCCGCGGCGGCGGTCGCAGCTGTAGAGGTGCGACTCCACGAAGTCGGTGTCACCGGCCGCCAGCGCCGGCCCCACGAGGATGACCGCGGCCTGCCGCAGCCCGGCGGCCTCCACCTGGTCGGCGATGTCCGCGAGCGTCCCGCGCAGGATCAGCTCGTCGGGCTGGCTGACCAGCGAGCCCACGACCACCGGGCAGTCGGCCCCGTAGTGCTCGGTGAGCTCGGCGGCCAGCCGCCGGGTGTGGCGGATGGCCAGGTGCAGCACGAGCGTGGCCCCGGTGCGGGCGAAGTTCGCCAGCTCCTCGCCGGCCGGCATCCGCGTGGAGTCCTTCTGCGCGCGGGTGAGCACCACCGACTGCGCCACCTCCGGCACGGTGAGCTCGCGCCCCACCACCGCGGCGGCCGCCGCGTAGGCCGGCACGCCGGGGCAGACGTCCCAGGGCACCCCCGCGGCGTCGAGGCGGCGGGCCTGCTCGGCCACTGCGCTGTACACCGACGGGTCGCCGGAGCAGAGCCGCGCCACGTCGTGCCCGGCCTCGTGCGCGGCGACCATCTCGGCGGTGATCTCGTCGAGCGTCATCGACTGCGTGTTCACCAGCCGCGCGCCCTGCGGGCAGTGGCCCAGCACCTCGTCGTCCAGGTAGGTGCCGGCGTACAGGCACACCGCCGAGCCCGCCAGCAGGCGGACGGCGCGCAGGGTGAGCAGGTCGGCGGCGCCGGGTCCGGCTCCGATGAAGTGGACGGTCACGACTCTCCTCGGGGGTCGGTGGGGTGGTCGGTGGTTCCCGTGCAGGCGCCCTCGCCGGTGACGAGGCTCCACGTGGTCACGGTGCGCGCGGGGGTCCAGCCGCGCAGGCGGCCCAGCGGCGCCAGGCGCTCGATGGCGGTGCGGCTCACCTCGCCGCCGTGGCGGGCCTGTGCGGCCAGCAGTACCTGCTCGGTCTCCACGGTGACGCCGTGCGCCACGAGCCGGCCG
>NZ_KV824550.1:322-4442 GCF_001816045.1 Kytococcus sp. HMSC28H12 | reverse complement strand
CTGGCCACCCCGGACTTCACCGACCGCCAGGCCTACCGGGGCCCGGCCGCCGAGCAGGGCGTGGAGGCCGTCGCGGCGGCCGAGCAGCCCGGTGGCGACGGGGCCAACGTGGCGGTCGCCGACATCGAGTACAACTGGCACCGCAACCACGAGGACCTCACGCAGCTGGCCCGCGAGGGCGCGCTCTTGGCCGTCGGCACCCCGGACCCGTCCTACGGCCCCCACGGCACCGCCGTGATGGGCGAGATCGTCGGGGACGACAACGGCGGCGGGGTCACCGGCATCGCGCCGGCGGCCACGCCGTTCATGTCCAACGCCATCAGTCTGGAGAACGGGTGGGCGCCGGGCGCCGCCATCGCCCTGGCCGCCGAGACGCTGGAGGCCGGCGACGTGATCCTGCTGGAGCTGCAGGTGAACGGGTGCGGCGGCGGGTACGCCCCGGTGGAGCTGGACCCGGCCTCGTACGACGCCATCAGGACCGCGACGGCCAAGGGCATCCACGTGGTGGAGGCCGCCGGCAACGGCACCCAGAACCTGGACGACCCCTGCTACGGCGGGGAGACCTTCCCCGACGGCAAGGGTGACTCCGGCGCCATCATCGTGGGCGCCGGGGCCGGGTCGCGCTCGGGCCGCACGCCCGGCTCGCGCCTGGACTTCAGCACCTACGGCTCGCGCGTGAACGTGCAGGGATGGGGCGAGACCGTCACCAGCGCCGGTTACGGCGACCTGTACGGCAGCGACGAGAACACGCACTACACGGACGGCTTCTCCGGCACCTCCTCGGCCTCCCCCATCGTCACCGGGGCGGTGGCGCAGATCTCGTCCATCGCGCAGGAGAGGGGTGTGGAGCTCACCCCGGCGCAGATGCGCGACCTGGTCGTGGAGACCGGCACCCCGCAGCCCGAGGGCGACGCCGGCCACATCGGCCCGCTGCCCAACGTGGTCAAGGCCGTGGAGGCCATGGGGTCCGGCGTCGCCGAGTGATGCCACCCCACCCGGGGGCCGCACCGTCGCCCCTGGGTGGGGAGCACACTGGGGGCATGACGACCCTCCACGACTTCACGGCCACCACCATCGACGGGCAGGAGCGCTCGCTGGGCGACTACGCCGGACAGCTGGTGCTGGTGGTGAACACCGCCAGCGAGTGCGGCCTGACGCCCCAGTACGAGGACCTGCAGAACCTCTACGCCGAGCACGCAGGTGCCGGGTTCGTGGTGCTCGGGTTCCCGTGCAACCAGTTCGGCGCCCAGGAGCCCGGCACGGAGGCGGAGATCTCCGGGTTCTGCCAGAAGAACTACGGCGTGACCTTCCCGATGTTCGCCAAGGTGGACGTCAACGGTGACGAGGCCCACCCGCTGTTCGCCTGGCTGCGCGAGGAGTCCGGCGGCGAGGAGGTCGAGTGGAACTTCGCCAAGTTCCTCGTGGACGGCGAGGGCAAGCTCGTGAAGCGCTACTCCCCGCGCACCACCCCCACCGAGATGGGCGGCGACGTCTTGCGACTGCTCGAGATCGGCCTCTGAGGCGCTACACTTCGCCGACCGCGGCCACTCCCGGAGGCGGCAACCACCCCGCGTCCGAACGGAGTCCGCGCATGCCCACGTCCACCCTGCCCTCCCGCACCCGTCGCAGCCCGCGCGTCCTCGTGACGGCGGCGGCAGCCCTGGCCGTCATCAGCAGCGGCCTGGTGCCTGCCACCGCCTCGACCGGTACCGCCGGCGCGTACTCCGCCCCGCTGCGCACGGCCGTCCGCAACCTGCCGGTCGCCCACGAGAACAACGCCGGGTACGACCGGGACCGCTTCTTCGGAGAGTGGCGTGACGCCAACGGGGACTGCCAGAACACCCGCCACGAGGTGCTCGTCCAGGAGTCCCGCATCACCCCCACGTACTCCAGCCGTCGCTGCACGGTGAAGGCCGGCAGGTGGGTGACCAGCTGGGACAACAGGACCCACCGGTACCCCTCCACGGTGCAGATCGACCACACGGTGCCGGTGGCCGAGGCCTGGGGCTCCGGCGCACGTCGCTGGACCCAGACCCGCCGCAAGGCCTTCCACAACGACCTCGGCGACAAGCGGTCGCTGAACGCCCAGACCACCTCACTCAACCGCGCCAAGAGCGCCAAGGGCCCCGAGGCGTGGATGCCCCGCGCCAACCGCTGCCGCTACGTGCAGGAGTGGGTGGCCGTGAAGATCCGCTGGCGCCTCACCGTGGACCCCGCCGAGAAGGCCGCGCTCACCCGCCTGGCCTCGCAGTGCTCCAACGTGACCCTGCGCGTCAACCGCGTCTGACCCCGCCGCCGTGCCCCGAGTCCCCTCCGGCGCGGCGTTCAGCAGGCTCGCCGCACGTCGGTGTGGGGGGGGAGTGGTCGCCCGTGAACAGCAACGCTTCCCCCAGGTCCTGCGCAGTGGTGTACGCAAAGCAGTCACCCAGGTTGAGCCCGGCGGGATGACCGCTTCCCCAACCGATGTCCCGGAAGGCGGCACGGGCGGCACGCGCCTGCGCAGGCGTGAACGGCACCACCTCGATGCCGAGTGCGTCCAGCAACTCGTCGACCACCCCGGATGCCCTCTAGCCTCGGGCCATGAGCAGCGCACGAGGGACCTTGGAGTGGACGCCGCTGGCCGACGGGCTGGACCTGGTGGCACCCCCGGTGGCCGAGGCCGCCCGCGCCGGCCACGTGCCGGGCGCCGAGGTGGTGGGCATCGACGCCGACCTGGCCGACACCGCTGCCTTCTGCGAGGCCTACGCGGTGACCCCCGAGGCGTCGGCCAATTGCGTGGTGGTGGAGGGTCGTCGCGGGGAGAGAACCACAATGGCAGCGGTGATGGTGCTGGCCACCGACCGCGCGGACGTCAACAGGACCGTCCGCAAGCACCTGGGCGTGCGCCGCATCTCGTTCGCCGACCAGACCGCCACGGAGTCCGCCACCGGCATGACCTCCGGTGGCATCACCCCGGTGGGCCTGCCCGCCGACTGGCCGATCCTCGTGGACGAGCGCGTGGCCGCCGCCGAGGCCGTGGTCATCGGCGGCGGTGTGCGAGGCGCCAAGTTGCTGGTGCCCGGCGCGGAGCTGGCCGCCCTGCCGGGCGCCGAGGTGCTGGACCTCGTCGTCCCCGGCTGACCCCGGCGGCCGGCCACCACTCAACGGTCGACGACCCGTCGTCGTTCCTGACCAGATCCTGACCGAATCATGGGCCGAGCTTGAGGTCGCCGTTGCCACGATGTGGGTTCCCCACACCCTCACCCCCTCCCGAGGAGAACTCCATGAACCGATCCGTGGCCATCGCACTCGCCGCGGCCCTCGCCACCACCGTCACCCCGTCCGCCGTGGCCGCCCCGGCCACCACACACACCGGCGGCCCCACCCCGACCACCGCCAGCAGCACCCCCACCACCGGCACCGCCCCGCGCACCACCCTCGAGCCCCGCGCGGTCGCCTCCTCGACCACCCCGGTGGCCCGCGCCGGGCAGTCGCGCACCCGCATCCAGTTCAAGCTGGCCGAGGGCACTTCCACCACCCAGCGCACGAGCGCCCTGGCCGCCGAGGGGCCGGGCGTCGTCTCCCGCCTGACCCGCAGTGGCGCGCTGCGTGACGTGCGCCCGATGGTGGACGCCCCCGCCTCCTCGCTGCGCTCCCTCAAGGCCACGGCCGAGCAGCGCTCCGGCGCGGAGCAGGCCGACATGTCGCTGTGGATGGTGGCCCGCGTGGACGCCGGTTCCCGCGACGAGGTGCTGCGCCGCCTGCAGGCCGACCCCGCCGTGGAGGCGGCCATGCCGCAGCCCCTGCCGGTGACGCCGCCCGAGGCGATGGCGGCCGCCGCCCCCGCCGTTGCCTCCCCCGAGGCCGTGTTCCGCAAGGATGGCCGCAGCCCCGTCAACATGCTGGCCACCGCGGACTTCAGCGGCCGCCAGACCTACCGCGGCCCGGCATCCCAGCAGGGCATCGAGGCCCTGGCCGTCAACAAGCTGCCTGGCGGCAAGGGCGAGAACGTGGCCGTCTCCGACGTGGAGTTCGGCTGGACCATGAACCACGAGGACCTCTCCCAGCTGGCCCGCAGCGGCGCCCTCATCGCCACCGGCACGCCGTCGTTCAGCTACCCCGAGCACGGCACCGCCGTGAT
>NZ_KV824550.1:0-302 GCF_001816045.1 Kytococcus sp. HMSC28H12 | reverse complement strand
GTGGTGGAGGCCGCCGGCAACGGCGCCCAGAACCTGGACTCCTCCTGCTACGGCGGCACCGCCTTCCCCGGCGGCCGTGGCGACTCCGGCGCCATCATCGTGGGCGCGGGCGCCAGCTCCCGCTCCGGCCGGGTGCCGGGCTCGCGCCTCAGCTACTCCACCTACGGCTCGCGCGTCAACGTGCAGGGCTGGGGCGAGATGGTCACCACCACCGGCTACGGCGACCTGCAGGGCGGATACGCCAGCACCCAGTACACGGACGTGTTCTCCGGCACCTCCTCGGCCTCCCCCATCGTGACCGG
>NZ_KV824549.1:1486-7030 GCF_001816045.1 Kytococcus sp. HMSC28H12 | reverse complement strand
CCCCGCCGATGCCGGGGCCCGGGTCGCGTGCCCCGGGCCCCGGCACGCGCCTCGCCCTACGCCTCGCCCTCGAGCCGGCGCCGCTGCTGGCGCGCCGCGGCCCGGTCACCGGGGCGGCCGCGCTCCTCGAGGTGGGCCGACACCCGCTGGCGGTGCTCGGCCGGCTTCTCGTCGTCGTACTTGAACTTGGCCACCACCTCGCGCACGGGCAGCCGCAGCGCGGTGATGGCGGGCAGCATCCGGGCGTAGGGGCCACCCTCGGCGGTCACCGGGGCGCTGCCACCCTCGGGCTGCAGGTCGGCGAACTGGTGGGTGAGCACCTCGGCCTTCCCGGCCGGGTCGTCCACCACCTGCACGCCGCAGCGGAACTGCACGCTGGCGTAGTAGCTGGTGGGCACGCCGTGCTCGGAGGGAACGTCCGGCGCCGCCCGCCACGGACCGGGCACGTAGGCCACGGCCCCGGTCACCACGAAGCGCACCTCGCACCCCTCGTGCAGGTGCTCGAACACCGGGTTGACGCGGGCCAGGTGCAGCACGAGCTCGTCGCGCGGCCCGTCCTCCCCCTCGATGCCGGTGAGCAGCGTGGCGTGGGTGGGCACCACCACCGGGGCGCCGGCCGGGTCAGCGTTGTTCACGGCGAGCACGCCGAACAGCTCGGGGCCGTCCAGCCACTCACGCCACTCGGCCTCGTCGCGGGCGGCGTCCTGCGGGAAGACGAGCATCAGACCTCCTCGGGGTCGGCGGTGGGGGACGCCTCCACGGCGGTGCTGCTGCGGTAGGCGCCCGGCAGCAGGTCGCCGACCTCCACCGAGACCGGCGGGCCCCCGTCGGGCCCGGGGACCACCACGCGGCATCCGGGGTGGTGGTCCACGAGCACCTGCCGGTCGCGCCCGCACAGCGCGAGCACGCCCCGCCCCAGGTCGCCCACGGCCACGATGGCGGCCACCTCCCGCGCCCCGTTGGCCCGCGCCGCGCCCAGGGCCACGAGCTCGGCGCACGGGCCACCGGTGAAGTGGTACAGGTTCACTCCCGTGTGCACGCTGCCCCCACCGTCGAGCACCGCGGCGCCCACGGTGTGCAGGCCGTCGGCCTCGGGGTCGGTGCGGTCGGTGGCGGCGTCGATGGTGCGCGTGGCCACGGCCAGCAGCTCCTGCTCGGAGGCGTCCAGGGGCCGGGCGGTGGGGAAGGTCATGGACCCCAGCGTAGGCGCACACCCGGTGCCACCGGGCTGCGCGACCAGAGGGAAAACGAAGCCTTTCATGGGGCTTCCCTGACCCGGGCCGCGCTACCTTCGCAGGGCGCGAGAACAGCGCTCCCCCATCATTTTCCAGTGAACGGAGAACTCCCGTGACCACCCCCTCGCGCGGCGCCCACCGCCTCCTCACCCTCGGACCGGTGACCGCCGGCACCCTGTTGCTCACCGCCCTGGCGCCGATGACGGCCACGGCCGGCAGCACCGAGTACAGCGCCCCGCTGACCCAGGCGGTGGAGGAGCTGCCCGTGGCCGCCGAGGACAACGCCGGCTACGACCGCAAGAAGCACTTCGGCTCCTGGAAGGACGAGGACGGCGACTGCCAGAACGCCCGCGCCGAGGTGCTCATCGAGGAGAGCAGCACCGAGGTCACCTTCACCAACGAGAAGGAGTGCACGGTGGACGGCGGCACGTGGACCACCACCTGGGACGGCGTGGTGCACCGCAAGGCCTCCGAGACACAGATCGACCACACCGTGCCGCTCCACGAGGCGTGGGGCTCCGGGGCCCAGGAGTGGGAGGACACCCGCCGCAAGGCCTACGCCAACGACCTCGGTGACGAGCGCCTCCTCACCGCGCAGACCGGCGCGCTGAACACCGAGAAGGGCTCCAAGGGTCCCGAGGAGTGGCTGCCGCCGAAGGACCAGTGCACCTACGTGGCCGACTGGACCGCCATGAAGGTGCGCTGGGGCCTCACGGTGGACGAGGCGGAGAAGGCGAAGATGGCCGAGATGGCGGCCTCCTGCCCGGAGACCACCATCACCGTCACCGTCGTGTGACAGCCGCGTGCCCGGGCCCGCCCACGCGGGCCCGGGCACGGCTCACCGCCGCGGGATGTTGCGCATGTTGGAGCGGGCCATCGACACCGCCTCGCCTACGCCGCCGTTGAGCACGATCTTGCTCATGGCGGTGGCGAAGCCGAACACCTGGTCACTGGTGATCTTGGGAGGCAGCGAGAGCGCGTTCGGGTCGGTGACCACGTCCACCAGACTCGGCCCACGGTGGGCCAGGGCCTCGCGGTAGGCCGCCTCCAGGTCGCGCGGGTCCTCCACGCGCCAGGTGCGCCACCCCATCGCGCCGGCGATGGCCGCGTAGTCCGTGGCCGGCACGTCGGTGCCGAAGCTGGGCAGCTCGTCCACGAGCATCTCGAGCTTCACCATGCCCAGCGTGGAGTTGTTGAAGACCACCGCCGTCATCGGCAGGTCGTAGGTCACCGGGGTGAGCAGGTCGCCCAGCAGCATCGAGAGGCCGCCGTCGCCGCACATGGCCACCACCTGACGCTCCCGGTCGGCCAGCTGGGCGCCGATGGCGTGGGGCAGCGCGTTGGCCATGGACCCGTGCAGGAACGAGCCGATGAGGCGCCGCGTGCCCAGCGGACGCACGTAGCGGGCGCTCCACACGTTGCACATGCCGGTGTCCGCGGTGACCACGGCGTCGTCGTCCATGAGCTGGTCCAGCAGGTCGGCGGCGTACTCCGGGTGCACGGGCTTCATGTCGAGCACGTCGTGGGTGTAGGCACCCACGGACTTGGTCATGAGCCGCTCGTGCTTCTCGAGCATCCTCTCCAGGAAGCGGCGGTCGTCCTTGCGCTTCAGCAGCGGCAGCACGGCCTCGATGACGGAGCGCACGTCGCCCTGGATGGGCAGGTCCACGTCGGTGCGGCGGCCGATGACGGCGGCGTCGGTGTCCACCTGCACGGTGCGGGTGCCGGGGAGGAACTGGTCGTAGGGGAAGTCCGTACCGAGCATCACCAGCAGGTCGGCGTCCTCGATGCCGGCCGCGGCCGCGCCGTAGCCGAGCAGGCCGGTCATGCCCACGTCGAAGGGGTTGTCGAACTGGATGGCGTCCTTGCCGCGCAGCGAGTGGCCCACCGGGGCGGCCAGGGTGTCGGCCAGCTGCATCACCTCGGCGTGGGCGCCGCGCACTCCCTCGCCGCAGAACAGGGCCACCTTCTCGGCGCGGTTGAGCTCGTCGGCCAGCTCCCGCACGGCGTCCACGGTGGGCACCGTGACGCCCCGGCGCACCGGCACGTACCGGGGTGCCTCGGCCGCCACGTCGAGGTCGGCGATGTCGCCGGGGAGGCTCACCACCGAGACGCTCCGGTTCTGCACGGCGTGGCGGATGGCGGCGTGCACCACCCGCGGCGCCTGCTCGGCGGTGGAGACCAGCTCGCAGTAGTCCGAGCAGTCGGTGAACACGCGGTCGGGGTGGGTCTCCTGGAAGTAGCCCTGACCGATCTGGCTGCTGGGGATGTGGCTGGCCAGCGCCAGCACGGGCGCCCCGGAGCGGTGCGCGTCGTAGAGACCGTTCACCAGGTGGGTGTTGCCCGGGCCGCAGGAGCCGGCGCACACCGCGAGCCTCCCGGTCACCTGGGCCTCGGCGGCCGCCGCGAAGGCGCCCACCTCCTCGTGCCGCACGTGCACCCAGTCGATGCCGCCCTTGGCGGCACCCCCGGTGCGGCGCACCGCATCGACGATGGGGTTGAGGCTGTCGCCCACCACCCCGTAGATCCTGTTGACGCCCGCTTCCACGAGCTGCTGGACGAGCTGTTCCGCGACGTTCTTGGCCATGCGGTCACCGTATTGCGAGAACCCTCGTGCGGCCAGCCAGCGGCCGCACCGACGACTGGACCCCGGCGCCAGGGGGCACCGGGGTCCAGGAGGTCGTCGGGTCAGCAGGCGGCGGACTTGATGTCGTCCTTGGTGCTCCGGTCCTTGTAGGTGCAGGTGTCGAGCACCGCGCCCTTGGGGCTCTTGAGCGTGATCGTGTCGCCGGTGTTGTTCCACACGTAGGAGGTCTTGCCCCAGTAGCGCAGCGTGGTGGAACGCACACCCGCGGTGTTGGTGCCCCGGCCGGTCATGATGCGAACCGTCCCCTTTGCCGGCACCACGGTGGTGGGCAGCCTGTAGGTGAAGCCCATCGCGTCGCGCACCGTGTAACCGGTGATGGTGCGCCGCACGCTGGTGTTGTTGCGCAGCACCACGTACTCGGCGTTGAGGCTGGCGTTGGAGTAGTCGTCGCGCTTGGCCCCGTAGGAGTCGTACACGATCTGCGAGATGGAGACGGGAGGCAGTGCCTCGGCGGCCGGTGCGGAGGTGAGCACGGTGGGGGCAGCGAGAGCGGCCGCGAGCAGGCCCCCCACCAGACGTGCGTGACGGTTCACCCTCCCAGTGTGCCGCATCGGCGTCCGGCTCTCAGCGCAGGACCACCTCACCAGGACTGGGGCAATCCTCAGGCTTCCTTGGTCCGGGCCTGACTGCCCGGCAGACACGATGAGGGCCCCCTTTCAGATCGCACACTGGCCCGAGGAGAGCCCATGTCCCGCTTCCTGACCACCGCCGTCGCGGCCGCCATGGCCGGTGCGCTGAGCGTGCCCGTCGCCGCCGGCGCCACCCAGCACCGTTCCGAGGCCGAGCTCACACCGCGCCTCGCCGCATCGGCCGACTCGGCCCCCTCCGCCCTGCACCCGACGGAGGGCCGCTCGGCCACCCGCATCCAGGTGAAGCTCGCCGAGGGCTCGTCCTCCGCGCTGCGCACCGCCGCGCTCTCCGGCGAGGGCGACTCCCGCGTGGCCGCCCTGAACCGCTCCGGCACCCTGCGTGACGTGCGTCCGATGGTGGACGCCCCCGCCTCCTCGCTGAGGGCCCTCAAGGCCACCGCGGAGCAGCGCTCCGGCGACGAGCAGGCCGACATGTCGCTGTGGCTGGTGGCCGAGGTGGCCCCCGGTGAGATGGCCGACACCCTGGCCCAGCTGAACGCCGACCCGGCCGTGGAGGTGGCCATGGCCGCCCCACTGCCGGTGCAGCCGCCGCGCGCCGGTACGTCGCCGGCCACCCCGCTGGCCGCCCTGCGCACCGACGCCACCGACCCGGTGAACCCGCTGGCCACCCCGGACTTCACCGACCGCCAGACCTACCGTGGCCCGGCGGACGAGCAGGGCATCGAGGCCCTCGCCGCGCACGAGATGCCCGGCGGCAAGGGCAAGAACGTGGCCGTGGCCGACGTGGAGTTCGGCTGGACCATGGACCACGAGGACCTCACCCAGTTGGCCCGGGAGGACGCCCTCATCGCCAACGGCACCCCCTCGTACAGCTACCCCGAGCACGGCACCGCCGTGATGGGCGAGATCATCGGCGACGCCAACGAGTTCGGCGTCACCGGCATCGCGCCGGAGGCCACCGGGTACGTGGCCAACGCCGTCAGCAGTGAGGCCGGCTTCACCCCCGGCGCCGCCATCGCCGGGGCCGCCGAGGTGCTCGAGCCCGGCGACGTGATCCTCCTCGAGCAGCAGC
>NZ_KV824549.1:1197-1466 GCF_001816045.1 Kytococcus sp. HMSC28H12 | reverse complement strand
CCCGAGCACGGCACCGCCGTGATGGGTGAGGTCATCGGCGACGAGAACGGCTCCGGCGTCACCGGCATCGCCCCCAAGGCCACCGGGTACGTGGCCAACGCGGTGAGCCGCGAGTACGGCTTCTCCGCCGGGGCGGCCATCACCCGCTCGGCACAGAAGCTCCAGGCCGGCGACGTGATCCTCCTCGAGCAGCAGCTCACCGGCTGCGGCGGCGGCTTCGCCCCCGTGGAGATCTACCCCGCCGCCTACGACGCCATCAAGACCGCCGT
>NZ_KV824549.1:328-1177 GCF_001816045.1 Kytococcus sp. HMSC28H12 | reverse complement strand
GTGGTGGAGGCCGCCGGCAACGGCGCCCAGGACCTCGACGACCCCTGCTACGGCGGCGAGGGCTTCCCCGACGGCAAGGGCGACTCCGGCGCCATCATCGTCGGCGCGGGCGCCAGCTCCCGCAGCGGCCGGACGCCCGGCGAGGTCCTGAGCTACTCCACCTACGGCTCGCGTGTGAACGTGCAGGGCTGGGGCGAGATGGTGGCCAGCGCCGGGTACGGCGACCTGCAGGGTGGCGACGAGACCGTGCAGTACACCGACCAGTTCTCCGGCACCTCCTCGGCCTCCCCCATCGTGACCGGCGCCGTGGCCCTGGTGTCCTCCGTGGCCCAGCAGAAGGGCGTCTCGCTCACCCCGGCGCAGATGCGCTCCCTCCTGGTGAAGACGGGCACCCCGCAGAAGGGCTCCGGCGGCCACATCGGCCCGTTGCCCAACGTGCTCGCGGCGGTCAACAGCCTGGGCGAGGGGACCGACCCGGACCCGGGCACCGACCCGGAGCCCACCGGCTGCACGGGCCTGGCCTCCACCACCGGCGCCCTCTCCGGCCAGGGAGACCGCGACATCCTGCCCAACGGGTCGTGGTTCCGGACCACGTCGGCCTCCACGCAGCACGCCTGCCTGAAGGCCGACGGCGAGTTCGCCCTGTACCTGCAGAAGTGGAACGGCGCCAGCTGGGACTACGTGGCCAAGTCCACCAGCCGCACCGGCACCGAGGAGATCACCTACTCCGCCGGCGCCGGCTACTACCGCTGGATGGTCTACTCCTGGGCCGGCAGCGGCAACTACAGCCTGCTGGCCACCGGCCTCTGAACAGCCCCTCCCGCCGATGCCGGGGCCCGGGTCGCGTGA
>NZ_KV824549.1:0-308 GCF_001816045.1 Kytococcus sp. HMSC28H12 | reverse complement strand
CACCTCCTCGGCCTCCCCCATCGTGACCGGTGCCGTGGCCCTGGTCTCCTCCATCGCGCAGGAGAAGGGCGTGGAGCTCGACCCGGCCGCCATGCGCACACTGCTCATGGAGACCGGCACCCCGCAGGCCGGGAACGACAGCGCGCACATCGGGCCGCTGCCCAACGTGGTCAAGGCCGTCGAGGGACTGGGTTCCGGCTCCGCCGAGTGACCCGATGGCGAAGGGGCCGCTCCCGGTGGAGCGGCCCCTTCGCACGTCGGGGATCTCCCCGCACGGGAAAGGCGTCGGGCACACCGGAAGTTTCCGG
>NZ_KV824548.1:0-2267 GCF_001816045.1 Kytococcus sp. HMSC28H12 | reverse complement strand
CCCGGGCACGGGTGCGTCCTCGCCGCCGGCGAGGGCGCTGGCCGGCGTGGCGGGCTCGGCGGGCTCGACGTGGCGGGTGGCCACGGCGGGCTCACAGGACAGGGGACGGGCCGGCGTCATCGTCATGGACGGCATTGTGGGAGCGGACGTCCGATTACACAATGGCGCGATCCTTTGCCGAGGCCCAACAGCAAGTTACAGTGAGCCCATGATCGACACGGCCGGGCTGCGCATCATGCGCGCCATCGCGGAGCAGGGCTCCTTCACCGCCGCCGCCCACTCGCTGGGCTACACCCAGCCCGCCATCTCGCAGATGGTGCGCCGTCTCGAGGGACGCATCGGCACCCCCCTGGTCGAGCGGCAGGGGCGCACGGTGCGCCTCACGCAGGCCGGGCAGGTGCTGGCCCGCCACGCCGTCACCGTGCTCACCCTGCTGGAGACCGCCGAGCAGGAGCTCAGCTCCATCGCCGGGCTGGAGTCCGGGCGGGTGCGCGTGGCCGCCTTTCCCTCCTCCACCGCCGCCCTCGTGCCCCAGGCCCTGCGCGACCTGCGCAGCGAGCACCCCAGCATCGAGATCCAGCTCACCGAGGCCGAGCCGCCGGAGTCGCTCGCGGCCCTGCGCGACGGCCGGTGCGACCTCGCCGTCGCCTTCTCCCACAGCGGAACCACCGTGGGCCGCGAGGTGGACGACCTGGCCGGTCTGGAGATCCGCGACATCCTCACCGACGAGATGCTCGTCGCCCTGCCGGAGGACCACCCGCAGGCCTGCGGCGACACCGTGGACCTGGCCGCGCTCGCCGACGATCCGTGGATCGCCGGCTGCGCACGCTGCCGCGGCCACCTCATGCACCTGGCCCAGGAGGCCGGCTTCGTGCCGCGCGTGGAGTTCCAGACCGAGGACTACGTGGCGGTGCTGGGCCTCGTCTCGGCCGGGCTGGGGGCCGCGCTGGTGCCGCGGATGGTGCTGCGCCACGTGCGCCACGCCGGGGTGGTGGCCGTGCCCCTGAGCACCGGTTCGCGGCGCACCATCCACGCGGTGAGCACACCGGACCTCATGCGTGTGCCCGCCGTGGCCGCGATGATGGAGGCCCTCTGCGGCGCCGCGGCCACCATGGCCGCCGAGGTGCCCGAGGCCCTCGCGCCCGAGACCGCCGACTGAGCGCCACGGCGCTCCTCCGCGAGCGCCCACCCACCCGGCGACGCGCCACCTCGTCAGCCTCCCGCGCGCCCCGCTCACGGCCGGCCCCACCACAGGGTGCCGGCCGTGTCGCGCCCCACGGCCACCGTGCCCTCCTCGGCGGTGCTCACCACCGTGCTGCCGGCGGCGCGCAGGGCCTCGACCGTGCGGTCGGCGGGGTGCCCGTAGTCGTTCTGCGCCCCCACGCTGAGCAGGGACAGCGGGGCGCCTCGGTCCAGCAGCCCGCGTCCCTGGTGGGCCGATCCGTGGTGCGGGACCTTGAGCACATCCACCCGGTCCGATGCCGTGAGCTGCTGCACAGCGGCGCCCCCGGACTCCTCGAGGTCGCCGGTGAGCAGGACCGTGACCGCCGAGCCCGGGCCGGGGTCGGGGCCGTCGACGGTCGCGTGGACGACCAGGCTGCCGTCGTTGCGGCGGTCGTCGGCGGCCAGGTCGACCCCCGGACGCGGCCACACCGCCCGCAAGCGAGCGGTGCCCACCTGCTGCGACGTGCCGGCACCGAACGGTTCGACCGCCACACCCCTGGCCCGCGCCACCTCTCGCCACTCAGCGGGGTGCCCGGGCTGCATCGGCCGGGCGAGGTCCTCCGGGGAGGCCCACACGCGGTCCACGGACACGGCGTCGAGCACCGCACCGAGGTTGCCCGAGTGGTCGGCGTGGCTGTGCGTGACGACCACCGCGTCCAGCGCGTGCACCCCGGAGCGCCGAAGGCAGGCGGCCACCGGCGCCCCGGCCGGGCCGGTGTCCACCAGCACGGCGCGCTGGGGTCCGGTGCGCAGGAGCAGCGCGTCGCCCTGCCCCACGTCGCACATGACCACCCGCCAGTCCGCGGCCGCACCGTCCCGGCCGGTCAGGAGGGGCTGGGTGACGCCCGGTAGTCCCCACAGGGCCACCGCGGTGCCGGCCGCCAAACAGAGCGCACCGGTCTCGAGGCGGCCCTGCCCGATCCGTTGCCCGGTCCGCTGCCCCGTCCCCTCCCGCGGGCCGGGTAGCACGCAGGACCCCGGCCGGGGCAGGACCAGGCGCCGCAGCCGTGGCCCCGCCCACCGCCACAGGCCCGGCCCCAGCA
>NZ_KV824547.1:0-4512 GCF_001816045.1 Kytococcus sp. HMSC28H12 | reverse complement strand
GGTCAGCCGAGCTCGGCGCGCACCAGGGCCACGTGGAGCGCCAGGCAGGCCGCGGCCAGCTCGTTGCGCATCCCCTCCCGCTCGTCCGGGGCGGGACGCGAGGCGGTGAGGGTCTGCTGCACCAGCGCCGCCTCGCGGTCGGCGGCCAGCCGGAACATGCGCAGGTGCCGGGGCTCCAGCCCGAAGGAGGCGAAGGTGGCCACCGCGCGGGCGATGTCGACGTCGTGGGAGGAGTACCAGCCCTCGCGGTCGGCATGGACCAGGCCGAAGGACGCGATGTCGTCCAGCTGGGAGGGCTCGATGCCGGCGCTGCGGCAGAGCTCGGACCGGCTGACGCGCACCGCCTCGCGGCTGGAGAAGTCCACCGCCTGCACGGCCGGCCCGGTCGCCCCGGGCAGCGCGCCGGCGGGCGGAGGAGCGGGCCGTCCGGGGGCGGGCGCGTCGAGGTCCACCGACAGGCCACGGTCCATCTGGTCCAGGGCGTCGGCGATCACCTTGAGCGGCCAGAAGCGGTCGCGCTGGGAGGTGAGCACGAAACGCAGGCGTTCCACCTGGTCGTCGGAGAACAGCCGGTAGCCGGCGGGGGTGCGCTCCGGGGTGATGAGCCCCTTGCCCTCCAGGAAGCGCACCTTCGAGATGGTCAGGTCCGGGAAGTCCGCCGACAGCTCGCGGACCACCTGGCCGATGGTGTGCCTCGCCCCCGTCATGCCACCGGGGAGGTCGCGGGGTGGAAGACCAGACGGTACTTGCCGATCTGCACCTCGTCGCCCTCCTGCAGGTCGACCTGTTCCACCGGCTCGCCGTTGACGTAGGTGCCGTTGGTGGACTTGCTGTCCACGAGGCGGCACCCCTCCTGCGAGAGCACGAAGCGCGCGTGGTGGCGCGAGACGGTCACGTCGTCGAGCAGGATGTCGGCGTCCGCGGCGCGGCCCACCGTGGTCTCCGGCTCGTCGAGCAGGTAGCGCGCACCGGCCGAGGCGCCGGCGGGGATGAGCAGCAGGGCGGTGCCCGGGCGCAGGGCGGCGATCATCTGCGCGTCGACGTCCGTCATCGCCACCGGTGTGCGCGGGTGGGTGGGGACGGGCGACCCGGTCGCCAGGTCGATGCGGGAGGTGGCGGGGCCCGTCGCGTGCGGGGTACCGCCCGGGGTGGAGCTCATGCGCCTGGTCCTTTCTGGTGGTCGACGACGGGTGCCGGGGGTCGCCCCCGGCACCCGTCGTCCGGGGGTGCTGCGCTCAGTCGAGCGTGGCGGTGTAGGCCTCGGCGTCGAGGAGGTCCTCGACCTCGGAGGACTCGGAGACCTTGATCTCGAAGATCCAGCCCTCGCCGTAGGGGTCGGAGTTCACGTTCTCGGGGGTGGCGTCGAGCGCGTCGTTGACGGCCGTGATCTCGCCGCTCAGCGGGGAGTACACGTCGCTGACGGACTTGGTGGACTCCACCTCACCGGCGGCGTCGTCGCGGGAGAAGGTTTCGCCCACGGCCGGCAGCGTCACGAAGACGACGTCACCCAGCGCGTCCTGGGCGTAGTCGGTGATGCCCACGCGGTAGACGCCGTCGCCGGCCTCACGCAGCCACTCGTGCTTGTCGGTGTACAGCAGGTCCTGGGGGTAGTCCATGGGCGCTCCTCGCACTCCTTCGGGTGATGGTGGGTCGATCCTAGTGTCCCGTGCCACAGTCGTCACCGTCCGGCGCCCTCCTCCAGCGGGACGGTGGCCTCCACCCGTACCTCGTCGCGCACCAGCACGCTCACCCGGGAGCCCTCCTGGGCGGCGGACTCCACCACGCCGCCGGGGATCCGCATGGCGGTGGCCAGGGTCTCGGCGGGCCCGATGGCGCGGAACCGGTAGGGCGGGCGGAGCACCTCACCGTCCATGACCACCCGCCCCTCGGTGTCGTCGACGAACCAGCTGCCGGCCACCACCCGGTGACCGTTCACCTCCATGGCCTCGGCGCCGGCGTCGCGCAGCTCCTGCACGGCCTGCAGCAGGGTCCCGGCCCCGAGCTCCCCGGCCGCCGGCACCGTCATCTGGATGCCGGGGCCGGCGGCCGGCACCACGCCGGCAAGGATGCCCAGCTCCTGGGAGCGGCGGCGCGCCTGCTTCTCGGCCTCGGAACGCCCAGACCCGGCCTCCAGGGCGGCCTTCTGCTCCTCTAGGGCCACCCGCTGGGCATCGAGCTCGTCGTCGTGGGCCTCCACGTCGTGGAGGAGCTCCACCAGCTCGGCCTCGCTCAGGTCGCGCACGGCATCGCGCTGCGGGTCCAGGCTGCTCGTGGACAGCGCGAAGCCGAGCAGGCCCAGCAGGACCGCGGCGGTGGTGCTGCCGCGGCCGCCAAAGGCCCGCCAGCCGGTGCGCCGGGGCCTCGGCAGGGGGCGGGGACGGCGCGGGGGACGCGCGCCGGGCTGCGGGGACTCAGGCATGGAACAGGTGCCTCCGGATGGCGGCGAGGTTGCTGAAGATGCGCAGACCCAGCACGACGACCACCCCGGTGGTGAGCTGCGAGCCCACCCCGAGCTGGTCGCCGATCCAGACGATGAAGGCGGCCACCACCACGTTGGAGAGGAAGGAGACCACGAAGACGCGCTCGGAGAAGATGCCGTCCAGCGCGGCGCGGGCACCACCGAACACGGCGTCCAGCGCGGCGATGACGGCGATGGGCAGGTAGGGCTCCAGCCACCAGGGCACGTCGGGCTGGAGCCAGACGCCCAGCAGGATGCCAAGGACGAGGCCGAGGGCGGGGATCATGGAGTCTCCACGGTGACGGGGCGGGCGTGGTGCAGCGTGAGGGTGGGGTCGGCCGGCACCGTGAGGTCCGCGGCCCGGCGGGTGCTGGTGCGCAGGCCCACCTCGTCACGCAGGTGGCGCAGGTGGTCCTGACCCCCCAGCTCGGCGAAGCGGTCCGGCATCGTGGCCGGACCCACCGCCTCCACCGTGTACGGGCGGTCCAGGGCGCGGAAGTCCACCACCAGGGCCTGGCCTGCGAAGCGGATGCCGGCCAGGGAGCTCAGGCGGTGGCCGTTGATGCTCACGGCCTGCGCCCCGGAGGCCCACAGCAGGTTGGACAGGCGCTGGAGGTCCGCAGCGACGACCCGCTGCTCGGGGTCGGGCCCCGGCGCGTCGTCGAGCTGCAGGACCAGCCCCGCACCGGTGACGGGGGTGGCCGCCGCGGCGACGCCACGGGCCTCGACCTGCGCGGCGAGCTCGCCGCTGCCCCCCTCGCGCAGGAGGTGGCCCTGCTGCTCCTCCACGGCCCGGTGCTCCCGGTCAAGCGCCGCGGCCTCCTCGGCGAAGAGGTCCTGCTCCTCGTGGAGGCGGGCGGCCAGCTGGGCGCGGGGGGCGTCGGCCGGCAGGTCCTCGCGCAGGTTCTGGTAGCCGGCCACCAGCACCAGACCGATGAGCACGAGCGTGGCGCCCAGGGCCAGTCCGGCCGGGGCCCGGCGGGCGGGGGCGGGACCCTCGCCGGCACGACGGCGCCGCTCGTGGGCCGCGGCGTACGCGGGCTCGACGGGGTTGGCCAGCAGCTCCTCGATGAGGTTGCGCGGCCGCTGGTCGGGCTCCTGCTGCGCCATGGCCACCTCCCTCGCCGTCCGCGGGGCCTGCTGAGGGTCGGAGCCTACTACCGCGGGCGGGTCACGAGGTGGCGGCGTCGACCCCCTCGACCCGGTGGGCGTGCGCGTAGAGGTTCATCGAGTCGCCGCGGACGAAACCCAGGAGCGTGAGTCCCTGCTCGTCGGCCAGCTCGACCGCCAGCGAGGAGGGCGCGGAGACCGCGCTGAGCACCGGGATGCCGGCCATGACCGCCTTCTGCACCAGCTCGAAGCTGGCCCGCCCGGAGACCTGCAGCACCGTGCCGCGGGCCGGCAGGCGGTCGTGCTGGGCGGCCCAGCCCACCACCTTGTCGACCGCGTTGTGGCGCCCCACGTCCTCACGCACCACGAGCGCCTCGCCGGTGGCCGCGTCGAACAAGCCCGCGGCGTGCAGGCCCCCGGTGCTGTCGAACACCCGCTGGGCCTCGCGCAGGGCCCCGGGCAGCGCGGCCAGGGTGGCGCGGGAGACCCGGCAGCGGTCGGTGGTGAGGTCGTGCACCGAGGTGGTGCGCACCGCCTCGATGCTGGCCTTGCCACACACGCCGCAGCTGCTGGTGGTGTAGAAGTTCCGCTCCACCGCCTCCCCCGGCGGCTCCACGCCCTCGGCCAGCGCGAGGTCGAGCACGTTGTAGGTGTTGGGCTCCCCTCCCCCGGTACCCGGCCCGCCGCAGTGGATGGCGGCACGCAGGTCGTCCCCGCGGCGCAGCACGCCCTCGGAGACCAGGAAGCCGGTGGCCAGCTCCACGTCGTGGCCCGGGGTGCGCATGGTGACCGCCAGCGGCCGCCCGGCCACCCGGATCTCCAGCGGCTCCTCGCCGGCCAGGGTGTCGACCACCCGGCGGGCGGGCTCCTGGCCCCGGAGGCGGAGGATCGGTCGGCGGACGGTGAGGCGGCCCATCGGGCGATCCTCGCACGAGGGGCGGGAC
>NZ_KV824546.1:0-5480 GCF_001816045.1 Kytococcus sp. HMSC28H12 | reverse complement strand
CCGCGTCGACGCCGCGCCGATGGAGCGCCTCGCCCGCCCGCTGGCCACGCCGCCGGCGCAGGGGGTGCCTGCTCGCCGTGACGCGGCCGTCCTCGTGCTCGTGGGGCCCGAGGGGGTGGTGCTCACCCGCCGTGGGTCGAGTCTGGCGCACCACGCCGGCCAGGTGTCCTTCCCCGGTGGCGGGGTGGACGCCGGTGAGACCGCAGAGCAGGCCGCCCTCCGCGAGGGGACCGAGGAGGTGTGCCTCGACCCCGCATCGGTGCAGATGGTGGCCCGCCTGCCGCGGTTGCCCGTGGCGCCCAGCTTCCGCCCGGTGACCCCGGTGGTGGGTTGGTGGGAGCGGCCGCACGCCCTGTCCGTGGGCAGCGAACTGGAGGTCGCCAGCATCCACGTGGTGCCGCTGGGCCACCTGGTGGACCCGGCGCGGCGCTTCACCGCCCGACTACCCGGGGTGGGGCGCACGACGCCGGGTTTCGACGTGGACGGACTGTTCGTCTGGGGGTACACGGGGTGGCTGCTCTCCACCGTGCTGCGCCTCGGTGGGCTCGACCGGCCGTGGGACCCGCGCGACGTCCGCGACGTGCCGGACGGCTACCGCTGAGGGAGCCGGGCCGTCCCCGGACGCGGCGACGGCGGCCACCCCGGTGGGGTGACCGCCGTCGCGGTGCGTCGCAGTCCCGGCGGGACGTCAGGAGCGCGGCGTGGTGGTGTTGGGGTCGGCCGCGGCCTTGAGCGTCTTCTGGGTGCGGTCGGCGGCCTTGATGGCGCGCTCCGGCTTGCCCTTGATCTTCTTCATCTGCGAAAGGCCGAACAGGGCGCCGATGCCGGCGAAGACGAAGAGCACGGCGGCCACGATGAGGAAGGCGGCCCAGTGCGGCAGCACCAGGGCCAGCGCCAGGGCGGCGGCGATGAGCAGGATGCCGAAGCCGTAGGCGGCGAGCACGGCGGCGATGCCGAAGCCGGCGCCGGTCTTGATGCCCTTCTGGACGTCCTGGTTGATCTCGGCCTTGGCCAGGGCGATCTCGTCGCGGACCAGGGACTGGGCGTTGGCGGCGGCGTCGCTGACGATCTGGCCGAGGGACCGCTCGTTCGCGCGCTCGGTCACGGACGCGGAGGTGCGGCCGGTGGTGGAAACGTTGGTCTTGGAGGCCGGGATGGCCATGACTACTCCCGTCGTCGGTTCTGCGGCAATGCTAGTGAGTCTTCTCCCGATTGTGCGCCCCGCCGTGCCGGGGCGCCAGTCCACACCCCGCACAGTGCCGCGTCTCACGCCGGGACCGGTCCCTACGCTGTGCGCATGGTCCAGCCCCCCACGTCGTCCTCCGCCCACCCCCTGCTGCGCGTGGCGGAGCTGTCCGGCGTGCGGGAGGCGGCCGACGCGGCGCGCGACGCCTGCACCGCCCTGCGCTGGCACGAGGCGCTGCGCCGGCGCTCCGCCGAGTGCGCCACCGAGGCGCGGGTGCACGGGGCGTGGGCGTCGGCATCGTTGGAGGGGGCCGAGCTGCCCGTGGACTGGGTGCGCGAGGCGATGGTGGGGGCGCGCGCCTGGTCGCCGGCGCCCGACCCGGTGGAGGCGGTGGTGCGGGGCGCGGTGCGGGCCACCGAGGAGGCGGTGCACCTGGAGGGGTTGGTGGGTTCCTCGCCGAGCCAGGTGCTGGCGCGCCTGCACACCGCCGCGGCCCGGGGGCTGGTGGCCGACGACCAGCTGGGGCGTCCCCGCGCCGAGGGGGAGCAGGTGCGGGAGCTCACGGAGATGGGTCCGGCGCCGGACGTGCGGCAGGTGCAGCAGCGGCTGGCTGGGCTGCGCGAGGTGCTCACCGCGCCCCCCGAGGTGCCGGCGGTGGTGGTGGCGGCCGTGGCCCACGCCGAGGTGCTGGCGGTGCGTCCCTTCGTGCGTGGCAACGGCGTGGTGGCGCGGGCGGTGCAACGGGCCGTGGTGCGTTCCCGCGGGCTCGACCCGATGGGGGTGGCGGTGGTCGAGGCGGGGCACCGCCCGGGCGGCGGGGTGGAGTACCTGGGGGCCGCTGCGGCCTACGCCACGGGGACCCCGGAGGGCGTGGCACTGTGGGTGCGGCACGTGTGTGACGCAGTCGTCGGCGGGGCGCGGGCGGGGGAGCGGATCTGCGACGCGGTGCGGGTCGGGCGGCTCCCGGGGGTGTGACGGGGGCCGGGTGGTCCGGTTCCGTCTTGCATTTCGCCCCGAGCGGGGTGCATTATGGTTGCAACGCGCTCCCTTCGGGTTGAGCGCGCGGCGCACCTGCCTTTCCCCCCCAGGGCATGGCGCGCCAGAAGGCCCCAGCTGCCCCCCCGGCTGGGGCCTTCGCTTTGCCCGGGGGATCTCCCGTTCTCCACAGGCCCGGGGGTGTTCTGCCGACGGGCTCGGGGGCTGGTCCACAGGAGTGCCGTCGAGGCCCGGCGCGGGGGTGCTGGCCGGCGCGATCGTTCTGGCCATGACGACACACGTGATCGGGATCGGCGGGGCCACCGGCGGGCTGGGGGCCTCCACCCTCACCGCTGCCGTGGCGCTGCGCGCGGCCTCGGCGGGACTGCGCACCGTGGCCGTGGACACCTCCCGCTGGGGCACGGCGCTGGCCATCGCCCTCGGCATGGAGTCCGCGCCCGGCCTGCACTGGGACGACCTGGTGCGCAGCGACGGGGCGTTGCCCGGCGAGGAGCTCGTGGGCGCCCTGCCTAGGGCGCACGGCGTGGCCCTGCTGGCGCGCGACGGCATCGGGTCCGGGGTGTGGACCGACCTGCCCCGCCACGTGGTGCACCACGCGCGCCGGGCGGTGGCCGGCGTCGCTGACCTCGTGCTGGTGGACCTGCCGCCGGTGGGGTCCGGGGAGTTCCTCGGGTGGGCCAGCTGGTGCCACGGCGTGTGGGTGCTCGTGGGGTCGAGCCCCACCACGGTGGCCGTCGCGCCGGCCCTGCGCGGCACGCTGGGCGCCCTGCCCGGGGACGCGTCCCTGCTGGTGCGTGGCACGGACCGCCCCGGCGGGGCCTTGGTGCCCGCGGTGGAGGACCTCACGGGGCTGCCGGTGCAGGGCGTGCTGGCCGACGACCCGACCGTGGGGCGGTGCGAGCGGGAGGGGCGGCCCGTCGGGGCGTTCGACGGGCCGGTGCGCGAGGCGGCCGACACCCTGCTGCTCGGTGCGGTGGAGGGTGTGTCGTGAGCGCTCCGTCGAGCATCCGTGAGCAGATCTCCCGCGGGCGGGCTCCCAGCGAGCGCACCGTCGGTGAGGTGGCCGGGGCGCAGCGGCTGCGTCTGGGGGACCGAGGAGTGCGCGAGCGGTCCCAGCGGTTGGGCCGCAGCGTGCTGGGGGCCGGGCCGTTGGAGCCCGTGCTGGCCGAGCCCGGGGTGACCGACGTACTGGTCAACGGCACTGACGGGGTCTGGGTGGACCGCGGCCGGGGCCTGGAGCGCGACGCCACACCGATGGGCTCGGCCGAGGACCTGCGCCAGCTGGCGGTGCGCCTGGCCGGCCTGGCCGGGCGGCGCCTGGACGACACCGCACCATGCGTGGACGGGCTACTGCCCGGGGGCATCCGGCTGCACGCGGTGCTGCCCCCGCTGGTGGACGGGGCGGCGCACCTCTCGTTGCGTGTTCCCCGGGAGGTGGTGCCCAGCGTCGAGGAGATGCTGCGGCTGGGGACGCTCGACGAGCTCGGAGCCCGGGTGGTGCGCGACCTCGTGGCCCGACGGCTGGCGTTCGTGGTCTCCGGCGGGACCGGCAGCGGCAAGACGACGCTGCTGGCCACCCTGCTCAGCCTGGTGGACCCCGCCGACCGCATCCTCGTGGTCGAGGACGTCCGGGAACTGGCGGTGCAGCACCCGCACGTGGTGCGCATGCAGTCCCGCTCGGCCAACGTGGAGGGGCGCGGCGCCATCGACATGACGCACCTGGTCAAGCAGTCCCTGCGCATGCGACCCGACCGGGTGGTGGTGGGTGAGGTGCGCGGTCCGGAGATGCGCGAGCTGCTCGCGGCGCTCAACACCGGGCACGAGGGTGGGTGCGGCACGGTGCACGCCAACGCCATCGAGGACGTGGTGGCGCGCTTCGAGGCCCTGGGTGCCCTGGCGGACATGACGCCGCAGGCGGTGCACGCCCAGCTGGGCAGCGCACTGGACTGCGTGCTGCACGTGCGGCGGCTCCCCGAGCGGCGGGTGCTGGCCCAGGTGGGGGTGCTCGTGACCGGTGACGACGGCCGGGTGCGCTGCCTGCCGGCGATGGACTTCCGCGACGGGGCGCTGCGGCCCGCGGCCGCCTGGGAGCGCCTCGAGGCCCTGCTGGGGTGGTCGTCGTGACCGGGGTGCTGGTGGCGTTGCTGGTGCTGGGCGCCGGGGTCCTGTGGCCGGTGCGGGCCCGCCACGAGGTGGTCCTGGGCCTCAGCGATCTGGCTGGGCGCCGGGAGCGGGCCGCGCGGCAGCAGGCCACGGTGGCCTCGGTGCGTGGGCTGCTTGCGGTGGACCCGGTGGCGGCCACCGGCACCGGGGTGCGGGGACTGCTCGGGCGGGCACGGGCCCGGTTCGGCACGGTGCGGGTGACCGACGACGCCGTGCTCCGGCTGCTCGACGGGCTGTCCAGCGCGCTCTCGGCGGGCCTGCCCCCGCACGCGGCGCTGGAGGTCGTCGCCTCCGCGGGGCCGCAGGTGCCCTGGCTGGACCCGGTGCGCCGTGCCGCTGCGGCGGGCTCGCAGCTGGGGCCGGCGTGGAAGGAGCTGGCCACGCAGCACGAGAGTCCGGCCCTGCGGCACGTGGCCAGCGCGTGGGCGCTCTCGGAACGCTCCGGTGCGGCCCTCGCCCCGGCGGTGGCCACGGCAGCCGACACGGTGCGGCGCAGCCGGGAGAGCCGGCAGACGGCGCAGGCGGCGGCCTCGGGCGCGATGGCCTCCATGTACATGCTCTCGCTGCTGCCCCTGGTGGGCCTGGCCGGCTCCTCGGTGCTCGGCTGGTCGCCCCGGGAGCTGTACCTCGAGCAGCCGCTCGGCCTGGCCAGCGCGGTGCTGGGAGTGGTGCTGCTGGTGGTCGGGTGGGCCGTCTCGCGTCGGCTGGTGCGCCGCGCCCTGCGTGGGCAGGTGGTCCGGTGAACCCCGCGGTGCTGCTCGTCGCCCTGCTGTCCGCGAGCGCGGTGGCCCTCTGGTGGCCGACGTCTCCCGCCGCGGACGGTGGCGAGGGCGGGCGGCGTCGGGAACGCAGCGGTCGGCGGCTGTTCGGCCTTCTGCCCGCCCGGCGGGAGGAGCCGGTGGCCGACGTCGACGACCTGGCCGCGGTGCTCGACATGCTCGCGCTGGCCCTGGACTCCGGGTGCGCCGTCACCGACGCCCTGGAGGTGGTGGCCGACGAGGTCCGCGAACCGCTCGCCGGCCAGCTGCGGCAGGTGGTGGCCGCGCGGCGGTGGGGTGTCACGGGCGCCCTTGCCTGGGAGGGCCTCCCGGCGCCGTGGACCCCGGTCGCGCAGGCGCTCACGCTCGCGCACCTG
>NZ_KV824545.1:0-11308 GCF_001816045.1 Kytococcus sp. HMSC28H12 | reverse complement strand
CGGGCGGTCGACGCGGCCGGGGACGCCGGGCAGGACGTCGAGGTGCCGGACGAGACGCACGCCCCCGAGCCGCCCGAGGCCGTGGAGGAGTCCCGCCCCACCTCCGCCGGGGCCTCCGTGCGCGATGCCGGGGCGCGGCGTGGGCACCGGTGGCAGCTCGTGCTGCTGCGTCATGGTGTGACCGAGTTCACCGAGACCTACCGCATCGACGGGCGCGGCGGCAGCAACCCGCCCCTGTCGCCGCTCGGGGAGCAGCAGGCCGCCCGGGCCGGTGACGCGGTCGGCGAGCTGCTCGCCGCCCCCGCCGCCGAGGGGCGCGTGCGTGTGGTGACCTCCAGCCTGCGCCGGGCCCAGCAGACCGGTCGCGCGGTGGCCGACGCGCTGCGGCTCGAGGCCGCCACCGATGCGCGCTTCGACGAGCAGGCCTTCGGCGACTGGGACGGCCGCACCTGGAGCGAGGTCGACCGCGACGGCGCCGGCACCGCCCGGGCCTTCGCGCAGGACCCGGCCTGCCCGGTGCCCGGTGGCGAGACCCACCACGAGGTCGCCGAGCGCGTCGTGGAGGGCCTGCGCGACATTGCCCGCCAGGCCGTGGACGACGAGCTGCACACGGTGGTGGTGGCCGCCCACCGCATCGCCGTCATGACCGTGCTGGAGGCGGTGCTGGGCGTGGCCTACCCGCGCTCCTGGGCCCTGGGGCAGCACCCGGCGGCCTTCCACACCCTGGAGTTCGTGGGCGCCGAGGTGCCCACCGGCTTCGCCGAGCTGAGCGGACTCAACGTGCGGCACCACCTCGAGGGCCTGCCGGTGCGCTGACCCGTGGCTAGGGTGACCGGCATGGCACACCCCCACCTGACCCTCCGCCGCCCCGCCGACGCCGAGCAGGCGGCCCCGGACACCGGCACCACCGCCGAGCTGCGCAAGGCCTTCGCCGCCATCCGCGCCGAGCAGGGCGTGGAGGTGGAGTTCCCGGCCGAGGTGGTGGCCGAGGCCGAGCGGGTGGTGGGGGAGGACCACCTGCCGGGACGCGACGAACGGGGCATCGAGCTGGTGACCCTGGACCCCGAGGGCTCCATGGACCTCGACCAGGCCGTGCACGTCCAGCGCGAGGGGGAGGGCTTCCTCGTGCACTACGCCATCGCCGACGTTCCGGCCTTCGTAGCGCCCGACGGGGCGATCGCCGCCGAGGCGTGGGAGCGCGGGCTCACCGTCTACTGCCCCGACGAGCGGGCGCCGCTGCACCCGCCGGTGCTCTCCGAGGGCGCCGCCTCGCTGCTGCCCGAGCAGGACCGGCCCGCCTTCCTGTGGGAGCTGCACCTGGACGCCGACGGCGCCCTCACGGAGGCGACCGTGGGACGCGCCGTCGTGCGCTCGCGACGCCGCTACGCCTACGCCGAGGCCCAGGAACTCATCGACTCCGGTGAGGCCGAGGAGACCCTGGCGCTGCTCAAGGAGGTGGGACTGCTCCGCATCGAGCAGGAGAAGGCCCGCGGTGGGGCCACGCTGCCGATGCCCGAGCAGGAGGTGGAGGTGACCGCCGACGGCTTCACCACCCGATTCCGCCCGCTGCTGCCGGTGGAGGACTGGAACGCGCAGGTCTCGCTCATGACGGGCATGGCCGCCGCCGAGCTCATGCTCGGGGCCGAGGTGGGCATCCTGCGCACCATGCCCGAGCCCGCCGAGGAGGACGTGCGCACCCTGCGCCGACAGGCCCGTGCTCTGGGGGTCGAGTGGGCCGACGACGCGCGCTACGGCGACTTCCTGCGCTCGCTGGACACCTCGGACGGCACGCACCTGTTCCTCGTCCACGAGGCCACCACCCTCTTCCGCGGGGCCGGGTACACGGCCTTCGACGGCGAGCTGCCCGAGCTCACCACGCAGGCCGCCATCGCGGCGCCCTACGCCCACGCCACCGCCCCGCTGCGCCGCCTGGTGGACCGCTTCGTCCTCGAGCTGTGCGCGGCGCTGTCGGCCGGCGACGAGGTGCCGGTGTGGGTGCGCGAGGCGCTGCCCCGGCTGCCGGAGGTCATGGAGGCCGCCGACAGCCGTGCCCGGTCGGTGGAGCGGGAGTGCGTGGACGCGGTCGAGGCGGCCGTGCTCGCGCCGCGGGTCGGCCAGGAGTTCGACGGCATCGCCGTGGAGGTCTCCGAGAAGGCCTTCACCGTGCAGCTCGCGGACCCGGCGGTCGTCGCACGCGCCCGGGGGACTGCCGAGCCGGGCGACGAGGTGCGCGTGCGCCTCACCGAGGCCGACGTGGCCGCGCACCGCATCACGGTCGAGCGCGTCTGAGCGGGCAAGCGGCGCCCGGTCCGGTCACGGGGCCCGGCGCCGCACCGAGGGGAGGGGAGACGAGCCGGCCTGTAAGCCGGGTCCTGTCCCCGGGGCCGATCACTCGGCCCCGGGGGACGGTCATCCATCTCGGGTGACTGTTGCCAGCCACCTCCAGCGGTCCACCCGCGCGCTCGGACGGGACGCCCTCGATCACGCGCTGTCTGACCTTGCTCCCGGTGGGGTTTGCCGAGCCACGCCGGTCACCCGGCGTGCTGGTGGTCTCTTACACCACCGTTTCACCCTGACCCGTGCACGCACGGGCGGTCTGTTCTCTGTGGCACTGTCCCGCGGGTCACCCCGGGTGGCTGTTGGCCACCACCGTTCCCTGTGGAGCCCGGACTTTCCTCGGCGGGCCCGTAAGCCCGACGCGACCGTCCGGCCGACTCGTCTCGAGTGCGGAAGTGTACGCGGCTCAGCGCCGGGCGGACTCCTGCATCTGCTGCGCGGCCAGGGCGGCCCCGATGATCCCGGCGTCGTTGCGCAGCTGCGCGGGCACGATGGGGGCGCGCAGGTGCAGCAGCGGCAGGAACTTCTCGGCCTTCTTGCTCACCCCGCCACCGACCACGATGAGCTCGGGCCAGAGGAGGTTCTCCAGCGTGGAGTAGTAGCGCTGCAGGCGTTCGGCCCACTCCTCCCAGGAGAGGTCCTCGGCCTCGCGGGCGGAGTTGGCGGCCACCGACTCGGCTTCCACGCCGTCGACCTCCAGGTGGCCCAGCTCGGAGTTGGGCAGCAACCGCCCGTCGGCAACGAGAGCGCTACCGATGCCGGTGCCCAGGGTGGTGACCAGCACCAGGCCCTTGGTGCCCCGGGCGGCGCCGTAGTGCGCCTCGGCCAGGCCGGCGGCATCGGCGTCGTTGAGCACGTGCACGTCGCGCTCGAGCACCTCGGAGAACAGGGCGTCGGCGTCGGTGCCGATCCAGCTGGTGTCGATGTTGGCCGCGGTACGCACCACGCCGCGGCTCACCACGGCCGGCACGGTGACGCCCACGGGCTGGCCCTTCGTCTGCCGGGCGAAGGTGCTGCAGATCCCACCGATCACCTCGGCGACGGCCTGCGGGGTGGAGGTCTCCGGGGTGGCGACCCGCTGGCGCTCGGCGGCGAAGGCGCCGACCCCGAGGTCCACCGGGGCACCCTTGATGCCGGTGCCGCCGACGTCGATGCCCAGGGGGTGCGTGGTGGGGCTCATGCGGTGGTCAGCACCTCCGGCCCGTCCTCGGTGATGAGGATCGTGTGCTCGAACTGCGCCGAGCGGGAGAGGTCCTTGGTCACCACGGTCCAGTCGTCGGCCCACATCGACCACTCGTGGGTGCCCAGGTTGAGCATGGGCTCCACGGTGAAGGTCATGCCGGGCTGGATGACGTCGGCGTAGGACGGCGCGGCGTCGTAGTGGGGGACGATGAGCCCGCTGTGGAAGTGCGTGCCGATGCCGTGGCCGGTGTAGTCGCGCACCACGCCGTAGCCGAAGCGGCTGGCGTACATCTCGATGACGCGGCCGATGACGTTGAGCTCGCGTCCGGGCTTCGCGGCACGGATGCCCCGCATCGTCGCCTCCTGCGTGCGCTCCACGAGCAGGCGGGACTCCTCGTCCACGTCCCCGCACAGGAAAGTGGCGTTGGTGTCGCCGTGCACGCCGCCGATGAAGGCGGTGATGTCGATGTTGACGATGTCGCCGTCCTGCAGCTCCCGGTCGTCGGGGATGCCGTGGCAGATCACCTCGTTGACCGAACTGCACAGCGACTTGGGGTAGCCGCGGTAGCCGAGCGTGGAGGGGTAGGCGCCGTGGTCGAGCAGGAACTCGTGGCCGATGCGGTCGAGCTCGTCGGTGGTGACGCCCGGCGCTACGGCCGCGCCCACGGCCTCACGGGCCTGGGCGGCGATGCGGCAGGCCACCCGCATCCGCTCGATGGTCTCGGCGTCCTTGACCTCCGAGCCGGTGAACGGGGCCGGGGCCGGCTTGTCCACGTACTCGGGGCGCGCGATGGAGGCGGGCACCTCGCGGCGGGGGGAGACGTGGCCGGGGGACAGGGGTGGTGCGACAGGCATGGCGCGCAGTCTAGGAGAGCGGGGTGCGGTCCTCGGTGCGTGGCGGCCCGGCTGGGGTGGCCAGACCCCACGCGATGCCGCTGGCAGTGGTCACCAGGAGCGTCGGCAGGAACAGCAGGGAGGCGGAGGAGAACGTGGCCCCCTGGAACGCCAGCGGCCCCCGCTCGACGCCGCCCGCCGGGGGACCAGGTCGACCCGGCGGGCTGGCATTCACGCCGCGGCTGCATAGGCTGGGGTGAACCGCAGTTCCCCACACCCCCAGGAGGCAGCGATGAGCTTCTATTACAACATCACCACCGGCCAGGTGGAGCGGGACGACGACAACCGCTCCCGCAACGCCGACGTGATGGGCCCCTACGCCACCGAGGAGGAGGCCCGCAACGCGCTGGCCACCGCCCGGGCCAACACCGAGAAGTGGGACGCCCAGGACGCCGCCGAGGCCGACGAGGCCGGTGGCGCCAACTGGGACAACAACCCCCTGAACGGCTGATCGTGCTGCCCGACCCCGAGCGCACCCGCACCCAGGAGCACACCGGTCCGCTGCCCAGCGGGCCGGAGTACCCGTGGACCGACGCCCTGCCCACCTCGGGCGAGGCCGGTGAACTCGGGGCCGAGGCCGCCCGCTGGGCCGAGAGGGCCACCGACGCGCTCGACGACCTGCGCCTCGTGGCTGACCTCTCGGCCCTGGTCTCCATCCCCAGCACCGGCGGATCCCCCGAGGAGGTCCGCGTGCAGCGCTGGGGCGCCGAGACCCTGCGGCGCATGGGGGGCAGCGTCGACGAGTGGGACGAGTCCGTCGCCGACCTCGCCCGCCTGGAGGACTGGCCCGGCCAGGAGGTCGAGCGCACGGACCTGCGCGGCGTGGTCGGCCGCTTCGGCCCCGCCGAGGGGGACCCTGCCCTCATCCTGTGCGGCCACACCGACGTGGTGCCCGCCACCGACGCCGAGCTCTGGTCCGAGCACGACCCGTGGACCCTGGTCCGCGGCGAGGACGAGCACGGCGTGTGGTTTCGCGGCCGCGGCGTCACCGACATGAAGGGCGGGGTGGCGGCGGTCCTCGCAGCCGTGCGCGCGCTGCAGTCGGTCGGCTTCCCCTTCCGCCGGGCGCTCGCCGTGCACCTCGTGAGCGGTGAGGAGGACGGCGGCTCCGGGGCGTTCGCCACCCTGCGTCGCGGGCACACCGGGGAGGCGTGCGTCATCGCCGAGCCCACCGCCGGTCACCTCGTCACCGCCAACGCCGGGTCGCTGACCTTCAGCCTCCGGCTCTCCGGCCGGGCCGCGCACGGCGCCATGGCACGTGAGGGCCACAACGCGCTGCTGGGCCTGCGCACCGTGGTCGATGCGCTCGAGCGCCTGCAGGAGCAGCGTCGCGAGGATCGCCCCGTCCCCTTCGACACCGTCGACGACCCGTGGCCCCTGAGCATCGGCATCGTCCGGGGAGGGGAGTGGGCCTCCACCGTGCTCGACGACCTCGTGGTGGAGGGTCGATTCGGTGTCCGCACCGACGAGACCCCGCAGGAGGCCCGGGCCGCCTTCGAGCAGTGCGTGGCCGAGGCCTGTGCCGCCGACGACTTCCTCGCCGAGCACCCGGCCCGGGTGACCTGGCCCGGTGGGGTGTTCGCCCCCGGTGAGATGCCCAGCGGCCACGAGCTCGGCGCTCAGGTGGCCGATGCCGTGGAGCGCGCCGGGTACGAGCGGCCCGACCGCATCGGCGTGCCCTACGGCTCGGACCTGCGGCAGTACGCCGCGGCCGGCATCCCGACCCTCCAGTACGGGCCGGGGGACATCCGCCAAGCGCACTCGGTGGACGAGTGGGTCGACAAGGAGGCCCTCGTGCGGTGCGCCCGGGCGTACGTGCACCTGGTGGTGGAGCGCTGCGGCTGACGGGCCTCCGTCCCGCGTGGCAGATCGTGTCCGAGTCGTGACCACCCTGGGGATGACTTCCGGGCCGTTGGCGCGCACGATCAGGGGGGGTGGTGACCCTCACCACATGCACACCCCTCTGGAGGAACAGTGTTCGCACGCACCACGCGTCTCTCGGGCGCCGCTCTGGTGGCCTTCGCCACCGCGACCGTCCCCTTCGCGCAGGTCTCCGCCGTCCCGTCCCAGGACGACGCCCGCTCGCAGGAGCACCGTCAGGACGACTTCTCCCACCCGCTGGGCGACAAGCAGCGCGCCCTGCAGAAGAAGGCCGTCAACCAGCTCATGCGCGGCGAGGCCAAGGTGGTCACCCGCAACGGCAGCCGTTCCATCCAGCTGGGCACGGGCAAGGACGCCCAGTACGTGCAGTACGACGTGGAGCGTCAGGAGAACGTCCTCACCTTCCTCACGGAGTTCGGTGACAAGACCGACCCGGCCAAGGGCGGCACTCCCGGCCCGCTGCACAACCAGATCCCCGAGCCGGACCGCTCCCAGGACAACTCCACCGTCTGGCGCAAGGACTTCAACACCTCGTACTACGAGGAGCTCATGCTGGGCGAGGAGAACTCCTTCCGCGACTTCTTCCGCAAGCAGTCCTCGGGCCGTTTCGACGTGGACGCGAAGGTCTACGACTGGGTGAAGCTGCCCTACAACGAGGCGCGGTACGGCGCCAACAGCGACGACCCGATGGTGGAGGCCGAGGGCTACTGGAGCTACATCCGCGACTCCGCCCAGGCCTGGTACGACGCGCAGGTGGCCCAGGGCAAGACCTCCGAGCAGATCGCCGCCGAGCTGGCGGAGTTCGACAAGTGGGACCGCTACGACTACGACGGTGACGGCGACTTCAACGAGCCCGACGGCTACATCGACCACTTCCAGGCCGTCCACGCCGGCGAGGACGAGTCCGCCGGTGGCGGTGCCCAGGGCGAGGACGCCATCTGGGCCCACCGCTGGTACGCCTTCCCGACCGACGCGGGCAAGAAGGGCCCGGAGGGCAACCTCGCTGGTGGTGTGCCGATCGGTGACACCGGCCTGTGGATCGGTGACTACACCACCGAGCCGGAGAACGGTGGCGTGGGCGTGTTCGTGCACGAGTTCTCCCACGACCTCGGCCTGCCCGACTACTACGACACCAGCGGCGGCGACAACGGTGTGGCCTACTGGTCGCTCATGTCGGCCGGGTCCTGGCTGAACGACGGCAAGGCCATCGGCGACTCCGCGGGCTTCATGGGCCCCAAGGAGAAGCTACAGCTGGGCTGGCTCGACTACCAGGTCGTGAAGCCGGGCGAGAACGTCACCAAGACCCTGGGCCCGGCCTTCGCCTCCACCAAGAACCCGCAGGCCGTGGTGGTGCCGCTGCCCACGCAGAAGATCACCGAGGAGTACAACACCCCCTTCGAGGGCTCGAAGGAGTTCTGGGGTGGCGCCGAGGACAACCTCAACTCGTCCATGACCAAGCACCTGGACCTCTCGGGGGCGAAGTCGGCCAGCGTCTCGGCCAAGCTCGAGGCCTTCATCGAGCAGGACTACGATTACCTGTACTTCGAGGTCTCCACCGACGGTGGCGCCACCTGGACAAAGCTCGACGAGCAGACCGGTTTCTCCGACGGCTGGGTGGACCTGAACTACGACCTGTCCTCCTACGCCGGCAAGCAGATCGACGTCCGCTTCCGCGCCCAGAACGACGGTGGCCTCAACGAGAACGGTGCGTTCCTCGACAACGTGACCACCACCGTCGACGGGGTGGCCGAGGTGGACGGTGCCGAGGGTGCCAGCACGTGGGAGCTCAAGGGCTTCACCGTCATCGACGGCACGGTCACCCGCGATGCGGAGCACGCCTTCCTCATGGAGAACCGCCAGTACGGCTCCTACGACGACACCCTGCGCACCGGCCCGTACAACTTCGGCTTCGGCGAGGCCCGTCCCAACTGGGTGGAGCGCTACCCCTACCAGAACGGCATGCTCGTCTGGTACTCCAACGACCCCTACCTGGACAACAACACCGGTGAGCACCCGGGCGGCGGCCAGGCCCTGCCGGTGGACGCCAACCCGCAGCCGCTGGCGTGGAACGGCGGCGGCCTGATGCGCCAGAAGACGCAGTCCTTCGACGCCACCTTCGGCCTGGAGCGCACCGACGCGGTGACCCTGCACCACGACGGCCAGGCCACCACCATCCCGTCGCGCCCGGGTGTGCCGGTGTTCTTCGACTCCGGCGCCAACGCGTACTACTCGTCGGCCAACCCGCAGAACTCGGTGAAGCTGCCGGGTTCCAAGGTGCGTGCCGAGGTCATCGGCACCGAGGGCGACACCATGCAGGTCTGCTTCGGCGCCGCCGACCAGTGCCAGACGGCCACGCCGGACGCCACGGTCGACCGCTGGGCCGGCAAGGACCGCTACGCCACGGCCGCCGAGGTGGCCCGTCAGTTCGATGCCGCCGACACCGTCTACCTGGCCTCGGGCACGGGCTTCGCCGACGCCCTGTCCGGTGCCCCGGCTGCCGCCAACGGGGTCGCGCCGCGCTCCCTGCCCGCGCAGGACGGCCAGGACGCCCCGGTGCTGCTCACGCGCACCGACCGGATCCCGGCCGACACCCTGAAGGCCATCGAGGACCTCGGCGCGTCCAAGGTCGTCATCCTCGGTGGCGAGGCCGCGGTCTCCGCCAAGGTCGCCGGCGAGCTCGAGGCCGAGGGCCTGGACGTCGCCCGCGTGGCCGGCACGGACCGCTACGAGACGAGCGCCAACGTGGCGACGATGTTCGGCAACAACGTGGACACGCTCTACGTGGCCTCCGGTGAGGACCGGGCCTTCGCCGACGCGCTGACCGGTGGTGCGCTGGCCGGTGCCCAGGACGCCCCCGTCCTCCTGACCCGCCCGGACAAGGCCGACGCCGTGACCAAGGAGGCCGTGGCCGCGCTCAACCCGAAGAGGGTCGTGGTGCTGGGTGGCCCGGCCGCGGTGTCCGATGCCGTGTACGCCGAGCTGGGCGGTACCGAGCGCCTGGCCGGTTCCGACCGCTACGGCACCTCGGCGGCCGTGGCCGCACAGTTCGACAAGGACCCGAACCGGGCCCTGGTCGCCAGCGGCGCCGACTTTCCCGACGCACTGACCGGTGGCGCCTACGCGGGTGTGCAGCACCTGCCGCTGGTGCTGACCCGCCTCGACCGCCTGCCGGCTCTGTCGAAGGCGGCGCTGGACGCCGTGTCCCCGCAGGACGTGGCGATCATCGGTGGCACCGCCGCCGTGGCGCAGACCGTCGAGGACCAGCTCAACGAGCTCCTGACCGGTTGGGTGAGGTGATGACGGCCGGCCGGTCGCACCCGTGACCGGCCGCGCCTCCGGAGGGCCCCGCGGCAGTGCTGCGGGGCCCTTCGGTGTGAGGGGCTGCCCGGTGGTTGGATGGACGCATGGATCGTCAGCAGGAGTTCGTCCTCCGCACCATCGAGGAGCGGGACATCCGCTTCATGCGCCTCTGGTTCACCGACGTGCTGGGCCGCCTGAAGTCCGTCGGCGTGGCCCCGGCCGAGCTCGAGAACGCCTTCACCGAGGGCATCGGGTTCGACGGCAGCGCCATCGAGGGCTTCGCGCGCGTCTACGAGGCCGACACCCTGGCCATGCCGGACGCCTCCACCTTCCAGGTGGTGTCCTGGAAGGACAGCCAGGAGCCCGGCATCGGCCGGATGTTCTGCGACATCACCCTGCCGGACGGCACCCCGAGCCCGGCGGACTCGCGCCACGTCCTGCGCCGGGCCCTCCAACGGGCCGACGACATGGGCTTCACCTTCTACACCCACCCGGAGATCGAGTTCTTCCTCTTCGAGCGGGAGCTCGACGCCGGTGGCCACCCGGTGCCCCTCGACGACGCGGGCTACTTCGACCACCTCGCCCAGGGTGACGGCCACGACTTCCGCCGCGCCGCCATCGACATGCTCGAGAGCATGGGCATCCCGGTGGAGTTCTCCCACCACGAGGGCGCGCCCGGCCAGAACGAGATCGACCTGCGCTACGCCGACGCCCTGTCGACGGCGGACAACATCATGACCTTCCGCACGGTGGTGCGGGAGGTGGCCCTGGCCCAGGGGGCGGTGGCCTCGTTCATGCCCAAGCCCCTGGCCGGTCACCCGGGCAGCGGCATGCACACCCACCTCTCGCTCTTCGAGGGCGACCGCAACGCCTTCCACGAGCCAGGAGCGGAGTACCAGCTGTCCATCACCGGGCGGCGCTTCGTGGCCGGCCTGCTGCACCACGCCCGCGAGATCAGCGCGGTCACCAACCAGTGGGTCAACTCCTACAAGCGGCTCTGGGGCGGGGGAGAGGCGCCGGCCCACGTGTGCTGGGGCCACAACAACCGCAGCGCCATGGTGCGCATCCCCATGTACAAGCCCACCAAGGGCCAGTCGAGCCGGGTGGAGCTGCGCTCGCTGGACTCGGCCTGCAACCCCTACCTCGCCTACGCCGTGGTCCTGGCCGCCGGTCTCAAGGGCATCGAGGAGGAGTACGAGCTGCCCACCGAGGCCGAGGACGACGTGTGGGGCCTCACCGACCGGGAGCGGCGTGCGCTGGGGATCGAGCCGCTGCCGGGCTCGCTCAGCGAGGCCATCTCGGCGATGGAGCAGTCGGAGCTCGTGGCCGAGACGCTCGGCGAGCACGTCTTCGACTTCTTCCTGCGCAACAAGCGTGAGGAGTGGAAGGCCTACCGGGCGCAGGTGACGCCCTACGAGGTCCAGAACTACCTCAAGCAGCTGTGAACCCGCGGGGTTCCCGACCGGGCGGGGTGGCCTGGCTGCTCCGCGAGGGGTTCACCGAGGGGCGGCGCGCCGCCGGGTGCCTCGACGACCTCTCACGCCTGCTCGGCCGGGACGACTGGGAGCACCAGGTGGGGCTGGCGCGGGCCCTGGGGCGGGCAGCGGATCCGGACCGGGCGGTCCTGGCAGCGGTCCGCATCGCCGAGGCGGCCGGTCCTGAGCAGCGCCGGGCGTGGGTCGGGCGCATGGACGCGGCCGGCCCCGACGCCGAG
>NZ_KV824544.1:0-7819 GCF_001816045.1 Kytococcus sp. HMSC28H12 | reverse complement strand
GGCGGTGAGCGCCTCGAGGGTCGCCGCGCGCTGGGCCGGCTCCTGGGCAGCGGCCTCCTCGAAGGCGCCGTCGAGCTCGTGCTGGCCGCGGGCCCGGCGCAGCAGCGAGGAGAGCTGGCGCGGGGTGATCGGCTCGGCACCCATCTCGTCGAGGGTGTCCCACACCTGCTGGCGCATGTCGTGCACGGTGAAGGCCAGCACGTCGCCGTCGCGCAGCGTGGGCAGCAGGCCGCGCATCGCCGAGACCTCGTCCGGGAAGGTGCCCGCGGGGACGGCGCCCACGCTGGCCAGGCCCTGGCGCATGTGGCCGAACACCTCGTCGGCCTCCCGGCCGCGCAGGTAGTGGTCCTTGGTCACAAGGTGGGTGCGGTCGGCCAGGCGACCGGCGATGGCGCCCATCCCCTCGAGGATCTCGCCGGTCCGGTCACCCAGCCCGCCGAGGGTGATGTGCACCTCCGAGCCCGGCAGGCGCAGCCCGTCGGCCACCTCCAGCACGGCCTCCACGCCGGCCTCGTTGTGCGCGAGGTCGCAGACCACCGTGGCCCAGCCGTCCTGCGTGCGCCAGCGGTAGATGTTCATGCGGGCCGGGTTCTGCTCGCGGCTCGCCAGGAAGGTGCGCAGCCCGTCCACCACCGCCTCGCGCGGCAGGCCCAGACCCAGCGCGGCGGCGGCCGCGGCCAGCACGTTGGCGGTGTTCACGCGGCTGATGCCGCCGATCGTCATCGGCACGTCGAGCAGCGAGACCAGGTGCACCGGGTCGCCGTAGCCGGTCACCAGCGCCACGTTGTTGTCGATGACGGTCATGCCCGCCCCGCCGGCCTCCACCGCCTCGCGCAGCGCGGGGCTGCTCGGGTCGAGGCTGAAGCACCAGATGCGGCCCGTGGCGCGGTGGCGCATGGCCCACACGCGCGGGTCGTCGCCGTTGAGCACCACCCAGCCGTCCGGCTTGGTGACGTGCGTGATGATCCCCTTGACCTCCGCCAGCTGGTCGAGGGTGTCGATGCCGTGCGTGCCCAGGTGGTCGGCTGAGACGTTGGTGACCACCGAGACGTCGTTGAAGGGCACCCCCATCCCCTTCTGCAGCAGGCCGCCGCGGGCGGTCTCCAGGATGCCGATCTCCACCCCGCCGGACTGCAGCGCGGTCCGGGCGCCCGAGGGGCCCGAGTAGTCGCCCTTGACCAGCCACTCGCCCTGGCGCAGCACGCCGTCGGTGGACGACCACGCCGTCACCTTGCCGGCCGTCATCGCGATGTGGGCCAGGATCCGCGTGGTGGTGGTCTTGCCGTTGGTGCCGGTGATCGAGGCGACCGGCACGGTCGGGCGCACGGTCTCCGGGCGGCGGCCCGGGTCGGCCTCGCGGACGGTGGTGGCGGCCTCCTCGAAGAGGCGGTCCCGCTCGCCCGGCTCCTCCCACAGGGCCTCCAGTAGAGGGCCCAGGGCCTCCCCCATCGCCCGGCCGGTCCCGGCGCGCCCCCAGCGGAAGGCGACCGTCACGTCGCCCCACTCCTTGCCGTCGCGCCCCCGCGCGGTGATGGCCCCCAGCCCTGCCCGCTGGCCCAGGGTGCGCAGCACGTGGCGCACCAGGCGGATGAGGAAGCGCTGGCGCTGCTCGCCGTGCGGCTGCCCCGGCGCGGTGCGCGTCATGCCCAGCGCGGCAGCCACCTCGAGGCACTGCTCGCGCGGCGCCTCGCTGATCACCGGCGCGGACAGCATCACCTTCACGGCAGCCCGCGTGTAGTACAGGTTGGGACCCTCGAGGAGCCGCACCTCGGACACCCGGACGTGGGGGGAAGTCATTGCGCCAGCCTACGGCCCGCCGCAGCCGCCGGCGACGGCACGAGAGGGCCCGGGCCGCGTGGGTTTCCTCACGCGACCCGGGCCCGGGTGTCAGCGGCTCACTGGCCGGTGGCGTGCACGCCACCGTCGACGTGGACGATCTCGCCGGTGGTGGCCGGGAACCAGTCGGAGAACAGGGCCACGCACGCGCGGGCGGCGGGCTCGGAGAGCTGGATGGACCAGCCGAGCGGGGCGCGGCCGTCCCAGCTCTCCTCGAACTGCGAGAAGCCGGGGATGGACTTGGCGGCCGTGGTGCGGATGGGGCCGGCCGAGACGAGGTTGCAGCGGATGCCGTCCGGGCCCAGGTCGCGGGCCAGGTAGCGGTTGACGGACTCGAAGGCGGCCTTGGCCACGCCCATCCAGTCGTACACCGGCCAGGCGTAGCGGCCGTCGAAGGTCAGGCCCACCACGGCCGAGCCCTCCACCATGAGCGGCTTCGCGGCCAGCGCCAGGGACTTCAGCGAGTAGGAGGAGACGTGCACCGCGGTGGAGACGTCCTCCCAGGTGGCCTCGAGGAAGTTGAAGGCGCCCTCGGGGGCGAAGCCGATGGAGTGCAGCACGCCGTGCAGCTCCGAGGTGTGCTCCTTGAGGCGCTCGGCCAGGGAGTCCAGCTGCTCGGGGTCGGTCACGTCGAGCTCCACCACGGGGGCCTCGGCCGGCAGGCGGCGCGACATGGCCTGGGTGAGCTTCAGCCCGCGGCCGAAGCCGGTGAGGATCACGGTGGCGCCCTGCTCCTGGGCCAGGCGGGCCACGTGGAAGGCGATGGAGGACTCCATCAGCACGCCGGTGACCAGCAGCGTCTTGCCCGCCAGCAGGCCGGTGCCGGTGGGCGACTGCTCCATGGCGCCGGTGGTCTTGCGCTCGGGGGTGGTCTCGCTCATCAAGGGGTCCTCTCGCAGGTGGGGGTGGTGCGTGCGTTCGGGGGGGGGGGGCTCAGTGACCCATGCCCAAGCCGCCGTCCACGGGCACGACGGCGCCCGAGACGTAGCCGGCGGCGTCGGAGGCCAGGAAGCCGACCACCTGGGCCACCTCGTCGGCCTCGGCGAAGCGGCCGGCCGGGATGCTGGCCAGGTAGGCGTCCTGACGCTCCTGCGGCAGGGCGTCGGTCATGTCGGTGCGGACGAAGCCCGGGGCCACCACGTTGGTGGTGATGCCGCGGGAGCCGAGCTCGCGCGTGAGCGCACGGGCAAGACCCACGAGGCCCGCCTTGGACGCGGCGTAGTTGGCCTGCCCGGGCGAGCCGTAGAGGCCCACCACGGAGCCGATGAGCAGCACCCGGCCGAACTTGCCGCGGATCATGCCCTTCTGGGCTGCGCGCACGCAGCGGAAGGCGCCGTGCAGGTTGGTGTCGAGCACCCCGGCGAAGTCCTCGTCCTTCATGCGCATGCTCAGGCCGTCGGCGGTGATGCCGGCGTTGGCCACGAGCACCTCGACGGTGCCGCCGAGGAGCTCCTCGGCCTGCTTGAAGGCGGCGTCCACCGAGGCGGTGTCGGTGACGTCGCAGGCGACGGCGCGCAGCCCCTCGGGGGCCTCGCCGCTGCGGGAGGTGACGACCACCTCGTGCCCCTCCTGCTGGAGGTGGCGGGCGATCGCCTCGCCGATGCCGCGGTTGCCGCCGGTGACCAGGGTGCGTCGTGAGGTGCTCATCGGCTGCACCCTAGACCGTGGCCGGGGCACTGTCCCCTTTCACGGTGCGCTGCGTCACACGTTCTGATGGCGCCGCCCGGCGGTGCCTCCGGTGGCCCCACGCCTACGACGCCCTGTCGTGCTCGCGGGCCCGGTGCGTAGACTCGGAGGCCTCATGGCCACCCCCTCCCAGCACCCGCGCCCCGGTTCCGGCGACCGCCGTCCGGTGGCCTCCGTGACCACCGCCTCGCCCTCGGCCCAGGTCGAGCGAGACCACCGGCTCAAGGTGTACCTGTGGCAGATGGGCCTGCGCATCGTCACCTTCCCCATCGGGGCGTGGCTCATCATCCAGCGCATCAGCGTGCCGGTGGGGGTCCTGCTGCTGGCCTTCGCGGTGCTCATCCCGTACATCGCCGTGGTCAAGGCCAACGCGCGCACCGTGGAGGCGCCCGGCGCCGGGCCGGACCAGGTGGGGCCGCGGGTGCGTCCGCTCGAGGCGCCGACCGAGCAGCCCACCGGGGCCCACCGGGGTCCGGAGGTCGTCGTCGGCGACGTGGTCGATGACTGAGCGGCCCGGCTCCCCTGTCGGCGAGGTGGTGTGCAGCGCCACCGGCTGCCGCGCGGCCGGGGTGCACGCCATCGTGTGGAACAACCCCGCCCTGCACGCTCCCGACCGGCGCAAGGTGTGGACCGCGTGCGACGGACACCTGCAGCACCTGCAGGACTTCGTGGCCGTGCGCGGCTTCCACCGCGAGACCGTGGGCGTGCACGAGCTGACCGGGAAGGACGGATGATGCGCGACTGGCTGCGCATGGCCCTGAGGCCGAAGTGGATCGCTCTGCTGCTCGTGGCGCTGCTGGTGTGCGGCGTCTTCGTGCGCCTGGGGCTGTGGCAGTGGCACCGGCACGAGCACAAGCAGGCGGCCGTGCACCGCATCGAGACCCACCGCGACGCCGCCCCGCGCCCGTACACCGAACTGGTGCGCCCCGACGGGTCCTACGAGTACGACGACGAGTGGACGCCCGTGCGGCTGACCGGCCACTACCTGCCCGAGAAGCAGACGCTCGTGCGCAACCGCCCGCACTTCGGCACGGCCAGCAAGTCCACCTACGGGTACGAGGTGCTCGTGCCCTTCCAGCCCGACGAGGGCCCCGCCGTCGTGGTGAACCGGGGCTGGGTGGCCAACGCCAACGACGCGCAGACACTGCCCGAGGTGCCCGCCCCGCCGAAGGGCACCACCGAGCTCGTGGCCTGGCTGCGGCCCAGCGAGCCCGCCCGCGACCGCGACCTGCCGGCCGGCCAGGTCGACATGGTGAACACCGACGAGGTGGAGCGCTCCACCGGCGTACAGCTGGCCGACCCCTTCCTGCTGCTCAAGGAGGACGGCTCCTCGCAGCGCCCCGAGCCGCTCGACCCGCCGGAGACCGACCTCGGCCCGCACCAGGCGTACGCCTACCAGTGGTGGCTCGCCACGCTCTTCCCGGTGGGGCTGTGGGTGTTCTCGGTGCGCAACGCCGTGTTCACCGAGCTCTCGCCCGAGGAACAGCGCCGCCGCCGGGCCGAGAGGGCCGCGCGGAGGAAGACCCGCATCTGGGACGAGGAGGACGGCTGAGGGGCGCTCCCCCATCGGACCGGGGCGGGGCACCGGCCCCGCGCGGTCAGGCCAGGGTGACGAGCTCCAGGTAGCTGGCGTTCCACAGGTCCTCGATCCCGTCGGGCAGCAGGAGCACGCGCTCGGGGTTGAGCGCCTCCACGGCGCCCTCGTCGTGGCTCACGAGCACCACGGCGCCCTCGTAGTGCGCCAGCGCCTCGAGGATCTCCGCGCGGCTGGCGGGGTCGAGGTTGTTGGTGGGCTCATCCAGCAGCAGCAGGTTGGCGCCGGAGACCACGAGCATCGCCAGCGAGAGGCGCGTCTTCTCCCCACCGGAGAGCACCCCGGCGGGCTTGTCCACGTCATCGCCGCTGAACAGGAACGAGCCGAGCACCTTGCGGACGTTCGTCTCGTCGAGGTCCGGGGCGCTGGACTTCATGTTCTCCAGCACGGTGCGGTCGGTGTCGAGGTTCTCGTGCTCCTGGGCGTAGTAGCCCACGCGCAGGCCGTGGCCGGGGGTGATCTCGCCGGTGTCCGGGGCGTCGACGCCGGCCAGCATCCGCAGCAGCGTGGTCTTGCCGGCGCCGTTGAGGCCCAGGACGACCACCTTGGAGCCGCGGTCGATGGCGAGGTCCACGTCGGTGAAGATCTCCAGCGAGCCGTAGGAGCGGGACAGGCCGCGGGCCATGAGCGGGGTGCGGCCGCAGGGGGCCGGGGTGGGGAAGCGCAGCGAGGCCACCTTGTCGGCCTGCCGCTCCCCCTCGAGGCCCTCCACGAGGCGGTCGGCGCGCTTGAGCATGTTCTGCGCGGCGGTGGCCTTGGTGGCCTTGGCGCGCATCTTGTCGGCCTGGGAGCGCAGCGCCTCGGCCTTCTTGGTGGCGTTGGCCAGCTCCCGCTTGCGGCGGTGCTCGTCGAGCTCGCGCTGCTTGAGGTAGGCCTTCCAGCCCAGCGAGTACTGGTCGAGCACGCTGCGGTTGGCGTCCAGGTGGAAGACCTTGTTCACCACGGCATCGAGCAGGTCCACGTCGTGGCTGATGACGATGAGGCCGCCCGCGTAGTTCCTCAGGTGGTCGCGCAGCCAGGCGATGGAGTCGGCGTCCAGGTGGTTGGTGGGCTCGTCGAGCAGGAGGGTCTCGGCGTCGCTGAACAGGATGCGGGCCAGCTCGATGCGGCGGCGCTGTCCACCGGAGAGGGTGGCGAGCTCCTGGTCGAGGATGCGCCCGGGCAGGCCGAGCGCGCTGGAGATGGTGGCGGCCTCGGACTCCGCGGCGTACCCGCCGGCGGCCTCGAACTCCACGGTGGCACGGTCGTAGCGGCGCATGGCCTTCTCGCGGACGGCCGGGTCGTCGCTGGCCATCTCGGCCTCGGCCTTCTCGCGGCGGCGCACGATGTCCTCCATGCCGCGTGCCGAGAGGATGCGGGCGCGGCCGGTGACCTGCAGGTCGCCGGTGCGGGGGTCCTGGGGCAGGTAGCCCACCGGGGCGGAGCTGTGGATGGTGCCGGCGGCCGGGAGGGTCTCCCCCGCGAGCGCCTTGGTCATGGTGGTCTTGCCCGCACCGTTGCGGCCGACCAGCCCGATGCGGTCCCCGGCGCCCACGCGGAAGTTGGTGGGCTCGAGCAGCAGACGGGGGCCGGCGCGCAGCTCGAGGCCGGACACGGTGATCACGGGGGTGCTCCTGGGGGTGGTGGGCGGTGCGGCAGCGCGCCAGTCTACGGGCCGCGGCGGATGGGGCCGACCGGTTTTCGTGGAGACTGCGGGCTCCTTCGCGGCCGGGGCGACTTCCGCACCGGTGCTGAACTCGGTATGGCACGGGCCGACTTCGGCACCGGTGCTGAACTCGACTGTCGAGAACCGCACCGGTGCGGACCTCACTGCACGTGTCAGTCCGAAACCGGCACCGGTGCTGAACTGGGCTGGGGTGTCAGGTCGAGAACCGCACCGGTGCGGAGGTCGCGGCGGGGACGCCGGGCCCCGGGTGCCTACGATGCGCGCATGGTCGACCTCACCGCATCGGATGCCCGCACCGTCGTGCTGCTCGAGGGGGTGAGCGACGTCGCCGCCGTCCGCGCCCTCATGGAGGCCCAGGGCATCGACGGTGCCGCGGTGCAGCTGGTCTCGCTCGACGGGGCGACCAACTGGAACCGCGTGCTCAAGGAGCTGCGCCTGCTGCGCGGCGACGTGGACGTGCTCGGCCTGGTGGACCAGAACGAGGCCCACCCCGCCGTCCGGGCCCTCACCGACGACGGTCTGCCGGTGCAGGACGCCACCGACCTCCCCGTCTACGGGGTCTTCGTCTGCGAGGCCGACCTGGAGGACGAGCTGATCCGCGCCCTGGGCCCCGAGGGTGCCCGCGCCGCGCTGGAGGCGGCCGGCCTCGGCGGCAAGTTCGAGGCCTTCCAGAGCCAGGGCGACTGGGGCGAGCGCACCCTGGCCGACCAGCTCCACCGCTTCTGCGGCGCCGCCTCGGGGCGCAAGGCCCAGGCGGCCGGGGTGCTGGCAGGCGCACTGGACGCCGACGAGGTGCCCGAGCCGCTGCAGATGCTCCTGGACCGCCTGCGCTGGGCATGAGCGGAGGCCCCGTCCGATGGTGGACGGGGCCTCGCGCCGGAGTGGGCGGTGGTGGCGTTCAGCCGAGGAAGAGCTTGCTCGCCTTCTCCACGGCGAACCACAGCCCATAGGCCAGCGGCAGCACCACCAGCGCCCAGGCCACGGCCACCAGCAGCGGCGAGGTGGTGGTGCGCGCCCCGGCGTCGACGGGGCCGCCC
>NZ_KV824543.1:0-1738 GCF_001816045.1 Kytococcus sp. HMSC28H12 | reverse complement strand
GGCGGGCCCTCCTGCGTGCGTGTCCGGCGCCTCGGCTCAGGCCCGGCGGGAGGACGCCTCCGCGGCCTCGATGGCGCGCTTGACCGCCTTGTTCACCGCGCGCTCGGCCGCGCCGTCGCCCCCCATACCCGAGGGGCGCACGGACTCGCGCCACGAGATGCGGCACCCCCGCGGGTGCGGGGTCATCGTCACGTCGCACCAGCCGGCCACCCGGGAACCCACCCGGCGCAGCGAGAACGCGGCGGGGCCCCCGGCCGGCGGCGTCCAGCGCGTCACCTTGAACTCGTCCCGGGCCGAGCCCAGCCCCACGGGCGTGCGCGCCTCGAACGTCCAGCCGATCCCCACCGGGCCCGGCGCGGTGGTGGTCACCTTGTAGGGGCTGTAGGCGCTGCGGGGCGCGAACTCGATGAGCAGCGGCCAGACCGCCTCCACCGGCGCGCTCGCGAAGCGCTCCACCTCAAACGACTTCACGGGTGTTCCTCTCTGCTCCAGGCCCCACCCGGTGTGCGACGAGGGTGGAGGCAGGGACACCTTGCCACGGTGTGGGCCGCTTCACGCGGTCGGGGGCGTGCGGCGCGCCGCCTCGAGCGCCCGGTCGCGCGCCTCCAGCTCCTCGGCCATGCGGCGCAGGGCGTCATCGACCTCGGCCATGCGGTAGCCCCGCAGGGCCACCGGCAGCCGCAGGCCCTCCACGTCCTGGGCGTGCAGCGGGCCGTCCGGCAGGTGCACGGCGGCGTCGGCCGGCAGCTCCGGGGAGAGGGCCCCCTCCCCCGCGGGCAGGCGCCCGACGGCCAGCGCGGCCACCCAGGCCACGACGCAGACGAGCAGGACGATGACGACGACCTCCATGGCGCAGATCATGGCACGCCGCGGGCGCCGCCGGCCTCACTCCGCGGGACGTCCCCGGCGGGCGGCCCCGGGGTGCTCCACCACGTGGCGGACCGCGTCGGCCGGGTCGTCGGTGAGGTACAGCAGGTCGGTGTCCTGCGGGGAGACCATGCCGCGCTCCATGAGGACGTCGCGGATCCAGTCCAGCAGCGGCTGCCAGAAGTCCACCCCGATGAGCACGATCGGGAAGTGGGTCACCTTGCCGGTCTGCACCAGGGTGAGCGCCTCGAAGAGCTCGTCGAGCGTGCCGAAGCCGCCCGGCAGCACGATGAAACCGCTGGCGTACTTGACGAACATCGTCTTGCGCACGAAGAAGTAGCGGAAGTTCACGCCCAGGTCGACGTACTCGTTGAGCCCGGTCTCGAAGGGCAGCTCGATGCCCAGGCCCACGCTGTCACCCTCGGCCTCGGCCGCGCCCCGGTTGGCGGCCTCCATGGTGCCCGGCCCGCCCCCGGTGATGACGGCGAACCCGGCCTCCACGAGCAGGCGCCCCACCTCCAGCCCGAAGGCGTAGGCCGGCGAGTCGGGTGTGGCCCGCGCGGAGCCGAAGACGCTCACGGCCGGGCCGAGCTCGGCCAGCGCCCCGAAGCCCTCCACGAACTCGGCCTGGATGCGCATGACGCGCCACGGGTCGGTGTGCACGAAGGCCCCCAGGCCGTCGTTGCGCAGCAGGCGCTCGTCAGTGGTCTCCGACGGCACGCGCCGGCCCCGCAGGCGTACCGGACCCTTGTAGTAGCTGGACTTCCGCGATGTGGTCACCGGGCCACCGTAACCATCGGCACCGACGACCTCCCGACGACCTGCCACCGCCCCGGGGCGCAGCACGCCCCCGGCCGCGCGGCCGGGGGCG
>NZ_KV824542.1:0-1602 GCF_001816045.1 Kytococcus sp. HMSC28H12 | reverse complement strand
GACGAGAACCGCACCGGTGCCGAACTCGACGGTCGACCTCGGCACCGGTGCGGATCTGGTGCAGGTGGCAGACCGAGTTCCGCACCGGTGCGCATCTCGGCACGGGAGACGTTGGCGGAGGCGGACGGGAATCGAACCCGCCAGGACGAGGTACTCGCCCTCGCCGGTGTTGAAGACCGGGGGGCCCACCAGGAACCCAGACGCCTCCGTGGCACAGCGTAGGTCAGCGAAGCGGCGCGGTGCGGGAGCACCGACCGGCGGAGGGCTGCCGAGGGCCGGGGTGAGGGAGCGGCGCCCGGGCGCTCCTAGTCTGGACCCATGACCGATGTCGTCCGCCTGACCCAGTACGCCCGCGGCGGAGGGTGTGCCTGCAAGATCCCGCCCGGTGAGCTCGAGGACGCCGTGGCCGCACTGCGGGGTGCACTGCCCGGCGGGCCCGGCGACGCCAGCGGCCCGGGCGGCCCTGCCCCCCAGGGCCACACCGCCGGACCCGCCTCGACCGCAGAGGTGCTCGTGGGCCTCGACGACGGCGACGACGGCGCCGTGGTCCGCGTGGCCGACCGCCTGGCCGTGGTCTCCACCGCCGACTTCTTCACCCCCGTCCAGGACGACGCCGCCGACTGGGGCCGCATCGCCGCGGCCAACGCCCTCTCCGACGTGTACGCCATGGGCGGCACCCCGGTCATGGCCATCAACCTCGTGGCCTGGCCGCGCGAGCTGCTGCCCACCGAGCTGCTCGCCGAGGTGCTCCGCGGCGGCCTGGAGGTGGCCACCCGGGCGGGCTGCCCCGTCATCGGGGGGCACAGCATCGACGCACCGGAGCCCACCTACGGCATGGCGGTCACCGGCACCGTGGGCCCCGACCGCCTGCTGCGCAACGACGCCGCCGAGCCCGGCCTGCCCATCAGCCTCACCAAGCCGCTCGGCGTGGGCGTGCTCAACAACCACCACAAGGCCACCGGCACCCGCCACCCCGAGGCCGTGGAGCTCATGACCACCCTCAACGACACCGCGAGCCGTGCCGCGGTGGACGCCGGGGTGCGCGCCGCCACGGACGTCACCGGGTTCGGCCTGCTGGGGCACCTGCACAAGATGTGCCGCGCCTCGGGCGTGGCCGCCCGCATCGATGCCGGGGCGGTGCCCGTGCTCCGGGCCGCCCGCGAGCTGCTGGGCCAGGGCTTCGTGCCCGGTGGGTCGCGCCGCAACCTGGACTGGGTGCGGCCGCACCTGCGCGCCGAGGGCGTGGGCGAGGACGAGCTGGTGCTGCTGGCCGACGCGCAGACCTCCGGTGGGCTGCTCGTGGTGGGCGAGGTGCCGGGCGCCCCCGTCATCGGCGAGACGGTGGCCAGCGGGTCCCTCGGTGAGGGCGTGACCGTGCAGGTGGCCTGACCTGAAGGACCGCATCCGGCCGGGCGCGCACGGCCTCAGGTGGTGATGGAGTCGCCCACCTGGCCGGCGGCACGGCGGGCCGCGAGGCGGCGGCGCTGCGGCTCCACGGTGAAGCGCGGGTCGCGGGCCGAGGCCTGACCGCCCTCCACGACGGCGAAACGGGTCAGCGCCGAGGCCGCCGCGAGCGCCAGCCCGGAGGCCACCGAGACCACG
>NZ_KV824541.1:0-2804 GCF_001816045.1 Kytococcus sp. HMSC28H12 | reverse complement strand
GCGGACGCGCAGGTGCACGGCGTGGCGCTCCACGGCCTGCGGGTCGCCCGCTGCGGGGCGCAGCGCGACGGTGAAGCGGGCCCGGCCGGCCTCGTCGAGCTCGAGCCCCTCGGCCCAGGCGGTCACCGACTCGTCGGCGGCCGCGCGCTCGGGGTCCAGGGAGAAGGTCTGCACGGCACCGGAGCGGACGCGCTGCGCCATCGCGGCCACCAGCGGGTCGTCGGCGTTGAGCACGGCCAGGCCGTCGGCGGGCAGGTCCTCCACGATGGCGGCCTTGGTGTCGGCGATGCCCTGCTGGGACCCGAAGCCCCCGATGTGGGCCGAGCCCACGTTGAGCACGATGCCCACCCGGGGCGGCACGACGGCGGTCAGGTACGCGATGTGGCCGGGCCCGGAGGCACCCATCTCGGCCACGAGGTACTGCGTGGTGGGCTCGAGCCGGCAGACGGTGAGCGGCACGCCCACCTCGGAGTTGTACGACTCGATGGGGGCGATGGTCTCCCCCGCCTCGGCGAGCACCTGGCCGAGCAGGTCCTTGGTGGAGGTCTTGCCGGAGGAGCCGGTGACGGCCACCACCTGCAGGTCGGGCAGCTCGTCCACCATCCACCGGGCGAGGCGCACGAAGGCCTCCTGGGTGTCGGCCACGAGCACGTGGTCGCCGGGCACCTCGCGCTCGGCGAGGGTCAGCACCGCCCCGTGGGCCAGGGCGCCCTCCACGAAGTCGTGCCCGTCGGCGTTCTCCCCCCGCCGGGCCACGTACAGCGACCCCGGGCCGGCGAGGCGGGAGTCGGTGACCACGCCGCCGTCGACGACGCGGTCGGCATCGCCCACCAGCGTTCCGTCGACGACCTGCGCGAGCTGTCGGGAGGTCAGCGGGATCACGGGGTCTGCTCCTGGGGGTCGGAGGGGGCGGTCGGTGCATTCTCCCCCGAGCCGGTGGCGGGTGCACCCGGGGAGGGGGTGGTACCGGTCGAGGGGGCGTCGGAGGGCGTGGCGCCGGACGAGCCGCCGTCGCCACCCCTGGGCGCGCGCTCCACCAACTCGCGGGGGTCGAAGGTCAGCGGCGGGTGCTCGGCCCGCTCGGCCGAGGGGGCCACCCCCTCGTGGCGCAGGGCGAAGCCCATGAGGTCGGAGAAGACGGGGCCGGCCACCACGCCACCCCAGGGCGCGACCTCGGGCTTCTGCACGGTCACCGAGACCACCAGCTGCGGGTCGTCGGCGGGGGCGTACCCGGCGAAGGAGGCGGTCACGCCGTCGTAGCGACCCTTCTCGGGGTCGTAGCGCTGGGCGGTGGAGGTCTTGCCCGCCACGGCGTAGCCGGGCACGGCGGCCTGCGGGGCGGTGCCCTCCTGGGTGGGCACCGCGGTGAGCATGCGGGTCATCTCGTCGGCGGTGCGCTGGCTCACCACGCGCTCGCCGGCGTCCTTCGGTGTCTCCTCCCACGGCCCGTCCTGCTCCCGGGTGGCACGCACCAGGCGCGGCGCCACGCGCACCCCGCCGTTGGCGAGGGTCTGGAAGACGGTGTTCTGCTGGATGGCCGTGCCGGAGACGCCCTGTCCGAACATCGCCGTGTAGTACTGCGTGTCGCTCCACTTCTCCGGCGGCGCGAGGATGCCGGCGGACTCACCGGGGAAGCCCAGGCCGGAGGAGCGCCCCATGCCGAAGGCGCTCAGGTAGTCGTGCAGGCGGTCGCGCCCCAGCTCCTCGCCGGCCATGATCGTGCCGATGTTGGACGAGGTGGCCAGCACGCCGGCGAAGGTCAGGTAGCGGGTGCCGTAGTCGTGGGAGTCCTTGAACTTCTTGTCCGAGCGCGGCAGCCGGTTGGGCACCACGAGCTTGGTCTCCGGCGCCACGAGGCCCTCCTCCAGGGCCGCCGAGGCGGTGACGACCTTGCCGGTGGAGCCGGGCTCGAACACCTCGGTGAAGATCGGGTTGTTGCGCTCGGTGGGGTCCTTGACACGGCCCGTGGGGTCGAATCCCGGGTAGGACGCGGCGGCCAGCACGTCACCGTCGGTGCGCTGCACGATGGCCGTGCCGGAGATGCCGCCCATCTTCCGCACCTGCTCGGCCAGCAGCTGCTCGGCCTTGAACTGGATGTCGGAGTCGATGGTCAGCTGCACGTCGCGGCCGGGCTGGGCCTCGCTGATGTCCATCGCCGTGGTCGCGATGCGTCCCCCGGCGGCCGACCGCTGGTAGGCCAGGGTGCCCGGGGTGCCGGCGAGCGTCTTCTCCTGCATCGCCTCGACGCCACCGGACCCGACCTGCTGGGAGTTCACCCAGCCGATGAGGGGCGCGGAGGTGGAGCCGAGCGGGTAGGTGCGCACGCTGGAGGGCTCGGACCGCACGCCCGGCAGGCGCAGGTCGTCGACGGCGCGCCAGTCCGAGGGGGTGACGTCCTTGGCCACGTAGAGGAAGCGGCCCGGCGCCTCGTCGATGGCGCGGCGCAGCTCGCGCGCCTCCGCCTGGTCGAGCCCGAGCTCCCGGGCCAGGGCCTCGGCGGCGCCCTTCGAGCCGGGGGCGATGCCGCGCTTCGGGCTGCCGTCGTAGTCGCGCAGCAGCTCCGGGTCGGCGGTGACGTGGCGGGTGGGCACGCTGCGTGCCAGCACGGTGCCGCCGTCGTCCACGACCGACCCCCGGAGGGCCGGGACGCGCTCGGTGACCATGCGCGAGGACAGGGCCGTCTGCGCCAGCGCCGGCCCGTCCAGGGCCTGGAGGCGGAACAGCTGGCCGACGAAGAGGGTGAGCACGAAGGCGGCCGCCACGAGCATGACCCGCGCGCGCCGCACCGGGTGGCCCGGTGCGGC
>NZ_KV824540.1:0-9110 GCF_001816045.1 Kytococcus sp. HMSC28H12 | reverse complement strand
CGGTGGCGGGCCCACCGCATCGGGCAGTGGCGGGCCGGGCAACCAGGCCGGGCCCCCGGCATCGAGGGAGGGCGGTGCGCCGACGCCCCCCGGGCCGGTGGGTGGCGACGAGCCCCCGCCCGAGGACGAGCCGCCGCCGGAGGACGACTTCACGCCCGACCTGGACGACGAGACCGTGGAGTCCGTGGGCGTCATCGGCACGGCCGCCATCGAGAAGATCCTCGGTGGCACCGTGATCGAGGAACACACGGACCAGGCATAGGGTTCGGCCTGTGTACGAAGGCGCTGTCCAGGACCTGATCGACGAGCTCAACCGCCTCCCCGGGGTGGGTCCCAAGAGTGCCCAGCGCATCGCCTTCCACGTGCTGGCCGCCGACCCCGAGGACGTGCAGCGGCTGGCCACGGCCCTGCAGGTGGTCAAGGAGAAGGTGCGCTTCTGCGCCACCTGCGGCAACGTCGCCGAGGCCGAGGAGTGCCGCATCTGTCTGGACCCGCAGCGCGACGGCACGGCCATCTGTGTGGTGGAGGAGCCGCGGGACGTGCAGGCCATCGAGCGCACGCGCGAGTTCCGGGGCCGGTACCACGTGCTCGGCGGGGCCATCAGCCCGCTGGACGGCATCGGCCCGGACGACCTGCGCATCGCCCAGCTCATGCAGCGCCTCGGGGACGGCGAGGTGACCGAGGTGATCATTGCCACCGACCCCAACATGGAGGGCGAGGCGACGGCCACGTACATCTCGCGCCTGCTGCAGGTGCTGGACGTCAAGGTGAGCCGCCTGGCCTCCGGACTGCCGGTGGGCGGCGACCTGGAGTACGCCGACGAGGTGACCCTGGGGCGTGCCTTCGAGGGGCGCCGGGTGGTCGCCCGGCCCGGGGGTGCGGCGTGAGCGCCACACGGTTGGTGGTGGCGCAGCCGCCGGCCAGCAAGCCCTCGCGCCGGTTCCCCAGCGCGCCCGATGCCGAGGAGCTGCGGTCGGGCTGGAAGGGCGCCCTGCGTCTGGCGGCCCTGGCCCTGGCGCCGCTGCTGGTGCTGGCCGGGCTGGTGGTGCTCATCATCAACGTGTTCGGCCCGGTGGACGCCTACGAGGCGTGCGCCAGCCAGCGCGGGCAGTCCGTGGAGGCGGCCGAGCCGTTGCGGGTGGAGCGCACGCTGCTGCCCGTCTCGCTGACCTGCGACTTCGCGGACGGCACGAGCCAGACCATCACCGACCCGGCCGACACCGCCTGGCCGGTGGGGCTCATGCTGGGCGGGCTGGCGCTCACCGTGGTGGGGCTGGCGGCGCCGGTCCCGGCGGGTCACGTGCGGCGGCTGGTGGAGGATTCTGAACTCACCCCGCACATGATGTAGGATGCCGGGGTTGCCCGATGAGGGCGGCAGGCCTTCGGGGTGTGGCGCAGCTTGGTAGCGCGCCTCGTTCGGGACGAGGAGGTCGCAGGTTCAAATCCTGTCACCCCGACCACACAGAATCGGCTCTGGTCAGCGGAATCCGCGGCCAGGGCCGATTCGTTCTTGCCCGGTCTGCCATGGTCGGGCCATGACGGGGCCTCCCGGCGGGCTGGAACAGTGCCCGCCAGGAGGCACCCGGCTCAGGGGTGGACGCGCAGGTCGTGGGTGGGCGTGATGCCGCTGGCCGGCACGAGGTCGGCCTCCTCGAGGGCCTTCCGGAGGGACTCGGCCGCATCGATGTTGAGTGGGCTGCTCGTCCACGCCACGTAGGGCAGGGCGACGATGCGCCCCTGCTTCACCGCGGGCAGGTCCTTGGTGGCGGGGTTGGTGCGCAGGGTGCGGACCTTGTCGGCGACGCTCTCCCCGGGGTAGTCGACGATCGCGATGTAGTCCGGCTTGCCGGCCGCGACCTTCTCCCACGAGATGGCCGTCCAGGTGTCCTTGACGTCCTCGGCCAGGTTGGTGGCCCCGGCGGCCTCGATGATGCCCTGGGGTCCGCCGTACACGCCGCTGGAGAAGGGGGCGTCGGTGCCGCTGTCGAAGAGGAACACCACCGGCTTCCGCTGCGCCTGGGGGGCCTTGCGGAGCTTGGCCAGACGGGTGTCGATGTCCGCCTGGACCTCCTTCGCCCGGTCCTCGTGGCCGGTCACCGTGCCGATGTTGGTCAGGTCGGCGGCCAACGCCTTCCAGGGGTCCATCTCGCCGCGCTCCTCCTTGTCGGGGGAACGGCGACAGCTCTCGGTGAGCACGTAGGGCGCGATGCCGCGCTGGGCGAGGTCGTCGGGCATCAGGTTGCGCCCCTCGCCGAAGCCGTAGTTGTAGCCGGCGAACACCATGTCGGGCCGCTGGGCGAGGATGGGCTCGAGGCCGATGCCGACCTCACCGAGCTCCTTGAGCCCGGCGACCTCCTCCGCCCCGTAGACCTCCTCGAGGACCGCCTTGTCCTTCTCCAGGCCGGTCACCGCCACGATCTGGTCGGCCGCCCCGACCGCCAGGGTGGTGGCGATCATGTTGGAGTCGTTGACGAGCATGCGTTGGACCGGGGACGGGAAGGTGACCTCCTGGCCGCAGTTGGTCACGGTCACCGTCTCGGACGAGGCCGAGGACGCGCCGGCGCCGGAATCCGCGCCGGACGGGCCGGAGCAGCCGGCGGCGCCGAGGCCGATGACGGCGACGAGCGCCGCCGTGGTGAGCGTGCGGGTGGTCATGCTTCCTCCTGGTGGGGCTGCGGGGTCCGGGGCAGGCAGGTGAAGTGCTCGCTGCCGGTCTCCGGGTCGGTGAAGGTGACGAAGCGGACGGAGAACACATCGGCCACGCGCGGGTCGGCGAACACCTCGGCGGGGGTGCCGCTGGTGAGGACGCGGCCGGCATCGAGGACGACCACCTGGTCGCTGTACTGGGCGGCCAGGCCGAGGTCGTGGACGGCCATCACCGTGGTGCGGCCCGACCCGCGGACGAGGGTGAGCAGGTGGTGCTGCTGGGCGACGTCGAGGTGGTTGGTGGGCTCGTCGAGCAGCAGGATCGGTGTCTGCTGCACCAGCCCGCGGGCCAACAGGGCCCGGCGGCTCTCCCCGCCGGAGACGTCGCTGCAGGGCCGGTCGGCCATGCCGGTGAGCCCGACCTGGTCGAGGGCCTCCAGCACGGCCCGGCGCTCGTCGGCATCGCCCATCTCCCACGGCCTGGCCAGCGGGGTGCGGCCCATGGCGATCATCTCCCCGAGCAGCAGGTCCTCCGGCGGCGCCTCGTCCTGGGCGACCAGGGCCAGGCGCCGGGCGCGCTCGCGGGGCCGGATGCGGTCGACCTTCCGGTCGCCGAGCCAGACCTGCCCTGCCGGGGCGGGGCGGATGCCGGCGATGGTGCGCAGCAGGGTGGACTTGCCCGACCCGTTGACGCCGACCAGCGACGTGACGGTGCCGGAGGGCACCTCGAAGGTGACGTCCTGCAGGACCGTGGTCCGCCCGACCGCGGCGCTCAAGCCGTCGGTTCGCAGCCGCATCAGTCGGCTCCGTTGTAGCGGTAGTGGCGGCGACCGACGAGCACGAGGAACACCGGTGCTCCCACGATGCCGGTGACCACCGACAGCGGGATCTCCTGGGGGCGGACGCTGACCCGGGCGGCCATGTCGACCCACACCAGGAAGACGGCGCCGCTCAGGGCGGCCACGGGGACGACGGCCCGATGGCGGGCGCCGACCACCATGCGGACCAGGTGGGGTACGACGAGCCCGACGAACCCGATGCCGCCGGAGACGGCCACGAGCACCCCGACCAGCGCGGCGAGGCCGACGAACAGGGCCACTCGCAGGCCCTTGACCGGGATCCCGAGGGAGGCGGCGAGGTCGGGGCCGGCGGACAGCGCGTCGAGCCAGCGGGAGAAGGCCACCATCACCAGCACGGCGACCACGGTCGTGACCGTGGCGGGCAGCAGCACCTGCCAGCTCGCACCGCTGACGCTTCCCAGCAGCCAGAAGAGCACCGACTGGGCCGCCCTCGGGTCACCGGAACGGAAGACCAGGAAGCTGGAGACGGCGCTGAACGCCGACGACAGCACCACCCCGGTGAGCACGAGCCGCAGCGGCGTCAGGCCGCCCTGCAGCATCGCGACCCCGAACACCAGGGCTGCGGCGGCCAGGGCGCCCAGCAGCGCCCCGCCGGAGAGGGCCCAGACGCCCAGTCCGGACAGGGCGCCGGTGGTGATGACGGCCGTCGCCCCCACCCCGGCGCCCGAGGAGACGCCCAGCAGGTAGGGATCGGCCAGCGGGTTGCGCACCAGGGTCTGCATCCCGGCCCCGGCCACGGCCAGCCCCGCGCCGGCGACGGCGGCGAGCAGGGTGCGCGGGGCGCGCAGGTCCCACACGATGGCGTCCCAGGTCGGGTCGGCGGGCTGGCCACCCAGGTGCGCCTGAACGACGCTCCACACGGTGGCCACGGGCAGGGAGACGGCGCCCACTGCGAGCGAGGCGAGCATGCTGGCCAGCAGCACCAGGGTGAGCAGGACCATCAGGACCGCGGTGGGCGGCCGGGATCGGGCAGCATCAGGCAAGGGAGTGACCCACATCTCTCATCGGGGCCCAAGTCGCGAGGCCCGCGGACGGTGAACAGCGTCGGCAGGTCTTCGGACTCGGGCTCCCACGCGAGGACGCCTTCCCGGCCTGTGGCCAGTGGCACTGTGTCCCCGCGCACAGCCCATACCGCTGCGCGTCAGTCCCGGCCTCTCACCGGGTTCCCTCGCACCCCGACCGGGGTGCAACCGACCGGCACACTCTAGCCCCCGTTCCCCCGCGACGGGCAGGGCATGAGCCGGTGACCGCACCGGACCGGACGGGGTCCGGGCGGCCTGCGCGCCCTCGGCTGGGGACCCTCATTCCCCGGGGGAGCCCTCCCAGCAAAGGCAGAAGGGGTGCCCGGCCGGGTCGGCGTACACGCGGAAGCCGCCGCGGCCGTTGGGGTCCACGTCCTGGGTCTGCAGCAGCGTCGCGCCGAGCTCCAAGGCCTTGGCGTGCGCGGCCTCGAGGTCGGACGGGTAGAGGTCCAGGTGCACCTGTTGCGGCTGCCCGTCGGGCCACTGCGGGGGCACGTGGTCCGGGGCGAGCTGCACGCAGAACTCCCAGTCCCCGTCGATCAGCACGCGGTGCCAGTCGTCGTCCTGGCGTTCCACGGTGCCGTCCAGCAGGCCGGCCCAGAAGGTGGACACGGCCTCGAGGTCGGCGGCGTCCAGCACGATGATTCTGCGCGTCATCTCCATGCCCACCACGCTCCCAGCCGGCCCGTCGCCCCACAAGGCCCGGGCACGCGTGAGGCCCGCCCCGCCGGGGCGGGCCTCACGGCATCGAGTGCGGGGGTGCCGCGGGTGGGATGGGATCAGGCGTTCTTGATGGCCGACACCTCGAACTCCAGCTCCACCTTCTCGGAGACCAGCACGCCACCGGTCTCCAGGGCGGCGTTGAAGGTCAGGCCGAAGTCGCTGCGGTTGATGCTGGTGCGGCCCTCGAAGCCGATGCGCTCGTTGCCGAAGGGGTCGGTGGCGGCGCCCTCGAAGTCGAAGTCGACGGTCACGGGGCGGGTGGTGCCCTTGATGGTGAGGTCGCCGGTGACGCGCAGGGTGTCGGCGTCGGTGGCGGTCACCTGGGTGGAGCGGAAGGTGAGGGTGGGGAACTCGTCGGCGCCGAAGAAGTCCCCGGCCTTGAGGTGCTGGTCGCGGTCGGCGTTGCGGGTGTCGATGCTGGCCACCTGGGCGGTCAGATCGATGGAGGTGTCGGCGAGGTCGGCGCCGGTGGTGGCGGTGCCCTCGAAGTCGTTGAAGCTGCCGCGCACCTTGGTGACCATGGCGTGGCGGGTCACGAAGCCGATGCGCGAGTGGGTCGGGTCGATGGTGTACGTACCGGTGAGCTGCTCGAGCGTGGTCATGGTGACTCCTCCATTGGTAGGTGATCTGTCACCAACATAAGCGTGACGCATCACCGTGTCAACTGGTGGTGGTGCGCTCCGCCCTCAGGCGGTGGGCTGGTCCCCCTCGAACAGGCCTGCGTGCAGGGCGCGCAGGGCGTCGTCGCGCTCGTCGGCGCGGATGACCACCGAGAGGTTGATCTCGTTGGACCCCTGGCTGATCATCTCGATGTTGGCCACCGGTGCCAGGCTGGCGAACACCCGTGCCGCCAGCCCGCGCGTGGCCCGCAGCCGGTCGCCCACCACGGCCACGATGACGCGGTCGCGCGCCACCTCCACGGTGGCGAACCCGCCGATCTCCCGCACCACCGCATCGAGGTCGACCTCGCCCTCCACGGTCACCGAGACGCTCACCTCGGCGGTGGAGATGAGCCCCACCACCACGCCGTGGCGGCCGAACACGTCGAACAGCCGCTGCATGAACCCGGCGTGCTCCAGCATCCGCGGGGAGGTGATGTTGAGCAGCGTCACCGGCCCCCGCGCCGCGATGGCGGTGGCGGACTGCGTGCCCACCTCGCCGGGGCGGATGGTGGTGAAGTCGCCCTCGGGGCGCTGGGTGTGGCGCACCGTCACCATCGCGCCCGCCTCCATGGCCGGCGCGATGGTGGCCGGGTGGAGCACGTTGGCGCCGAACGCGGCGAGCTCCGCGGCCTCGGCGGCTGACACCTCCGGCACCGAGTGCGCGGCCGGCACGACGCGCGGGTCGCACGTGAGCAGCCCCTCCACGTCGGTCCAGATCTGCACCTCCTCGGCGCCGAGCGCGGCCCCCAGCAGGGAGGCCGAGTAGTCGCTGCCACCGCGGCCCAGCGTGGTGGTGGTGCCGTGCGCGTCGCTGCCGATGAAACCCTGCGTCACCGCCGCGCCGGCCTCCTCCAGGGCCGGAACGGCCCGGCGCTGCACCGAGCGGGCGATGGCCTCGGTGTCCGGGCGGGCCGCGCCGTGGCGCGAGTCGGTGTGCACCAGCTGGCGGGCGTCCAGCAGCGGCACGCCCAGGTGGTCCGAGAGCAGACGGGTGGAGAGGCGCTCGCCGGTGGAGAGGATGGCGTCGCGGCTGCGCGGGGAGAGCTCGGCGAGGATCGCCACCGCCCGCAGCAGGCTGTCCAGGTCGCCGAACAGTGCGTCGAAGGCCGACTCCAGCTCCGGGGAGACGCCGCCCAGCAGCTCGTGCGCGATGGCCTCGTGCGCGCGCCGCACCTGCGCGCTGAGCCCCAGCGCCTCCTCGGTGCGGCCGGCCTCCGCCGCCTCCGCGGCCGCCACGAGCGCGTTGGTGGTCTTGCCCGTGGCCGAGAGCACCACCAGCGGGCGGCGCGGCATCGGCGACGGAGGAACCGCCGAACTTCATGACGAGGGACATCGGGGCTCCAGGCGGGGCGGTCCGGGCGTACCCGGAGGGGGTCAGGGCAGGAAGATGTCGGGCTGCAGCGTGTCGGGCGAGCCACCGTAGACGCTCAGGTCGGTGACGCCCGCCTCGGCCAGCACCTCGTCGTCCACGAGGAACTGGCCGGTCCGCTCGCGGGCGTCGCGCACCAGCACGGCGTGCGCGGCATCGCCCATGATGCGCGGGTCGCGGGCGCGGGCCATGGCGGCCTCACCGCCCAGCACGTTGCGGATGGCCGCCGTGGCGATGATGGTGCGCGGCCACAGGCTGTTCACCGCGATGCCGGCCTCCCGCAGCTCCTCGGCCAGGCCGAGCGTCACCATGCTCATGCCGTACTTGCTGATGGTGTACGCCGTGTGCGGGCCGAACCACTTCGGGTCCATGGTCAGCGGCGGCGACATGGTGAGCACGTGCGGGTTGTCCGAGCGCTCCAGGTGCTCGATGGCGGCGCTGGTGAGCAGGTAGGTGCCGCGGGTGTTGACCTCCTGCATGAGGTCGTACTTCTTCATGGGCAGCTCGCGGGCCGGCGAGACGTCCACGGCGCTGGCGTTGTTGACCACCACGTCGATGCCCCCGAAGCGCTCCACGGTGGCGGCCACGGCCTCGCGGACGGACTCCTCGGAGCGCACGTCGCCCACCACGGCCAGGGCCTGCCCGCCGGCGGCCTCGATCTGCTCGGCGGCGGTGTGGATGGTGCCCTCCAGCGCCGGGTGGGGCGTGTCGGTCTTGGCCAGCAGCGCCACGTTGGCGCCGTCCTGGGCGGCCCGCAGGGCGATGGCCAGGCCGATGCCGCGGCTCCCGCCGGACATGAGGATGGTGCGGCCGTTCAGGGTTCCGGTCATGGGGGCCTCCGGGGTGAGGTCGGGTCGTCGGGTCGGGGCAGGTGCGTCGTCGGGTCGGGCGGCGTGGGGCTCAGTCCGCGGACGGCGAGGAGGAGCCCCGCGGCACGAGGGTGAGCAGCGTCGCCTCCGGGCGGCAGGCGAACCGGTAGGGCGCCATCGGGGAGTGACCCAGACCCGCCGAGACGTGCATCCACGCGGCGTCGTCCGGGGCGGCCGCCGACGGGCGCGAGCCGGCCCCGGGCCACCAGCGGGAGACGCCCTTGACACGCCCGGGGTCCAGGTCGCAGTTGGTGGTCAGCGCCCCGATGCCGGGCAGGCACACCTGCCCGCCGTGGGTGTGGCCGGCGATCACCAGCCCGGCGCCGTCGGCCACCATCGCGTCCAGCACCCGCTGGTAGGGGGCGTGGGTGACGCCGATGGTGAGGTCCGCGTCGCGGGCGGCCGGCCCGGCCACGCTGGCGTAGTCGTCCAGCTCCAGGTGCGGGTCGTCCACGCCCACGAACTCCAGGCGCACCCCCTCCACCTCGATGCGGTGGCGGCGGTGCGTGAGGTCCACCCAGCCGCGCTCCTCGAAGCCGGCCACGAGCTCCCGCCAGGGCATGTCACGCTGGGTGCGCCCGCCGTAGCGGCTCCGGCCCTGGGTGACGTACTTCAGTGGGTCCACCGGGCGGGGGGAGAAGTAGTCATTGGATCCGCGCACGAACACCCCGGGCGTGGCCAGCAGGTCGTCGAAGGTGGCCATCACCCACGGCACCGCGGCCGTGGACGACATGTTGTCGCCGGTGTTCACCACGAGGTCCGGCTCCAGGGCGGCCAGGTCGTGCACCCACTGCATGCGGCGCCGCTGGCCGGGCACCAGGTGCAGGTCGCTGACGTGCAGCACCCGCAGCGGCAGCGCCCCCTCGGGCAGCACCGGCACCGTGAAGCGGCGCAGGGTGTACAGGTGGCGCTCCACGAAGTGGCCCCAGGCCACGCACGCGGCCCCGGCGCCGGCCACG
>NZ_KV824539.1:0-2746 GCF_001816045.1 Kytococcus sp. HMSC28H12 | reverse complement strand
CCCCCTCGTCGCCGGCCCGCTCCACCCGGTCGGCGGCAGCCGCCAGCCCGGCCACCCGCTGCTTCACCCGCTCCAGCTCGGCCTCGGCCCGCTGCTGCTCCTGCCGCACGGCCTGGATGCGGTGGTGCGCCTCGAACTCCGCGGTCTCCGCGGCGTGCATGGCGGCCATCACCCGCTGGTCGGCCTCCTGGCGCGCCGCCTCCGGCGAGCCCAACCCCGCCCCGGCACCCGCCGGAACGAACCCGTCATCGGCCATCTCGGCGGACCCCATGCCCTCGCCCCAGGCGGTCCCGCCCGGCTGCGCGGCCTCCACCGGGCCCTCCCAGCCCCCCGCGAAGGCGGGCGCACCCCCCTGCTCGTACACCTTGTCGCGCAGCGCCTCGTTCTCCGTGATGAGTCGACGCAGCTCGGCCTGCACGCCGTCGAGGAACTCGTTCACCTGCGCCTTGTCGTAGCCGGGGCGCAGACGCGTCTCCTCGAACTCGCGCTCGAACAGGTCGTCGGGGTTGAGGGCCATGCTCGTCCTCCTGAGGGGTCGACTTCCCGGCGAGTCTGCCACGACGACGCCCCGCCGACCGAGGGTCGACGGGGCGCGTGTGGACGGGCACCCGGGGGCGCCCACCTCCTCAGAGGAAGGCCAGCGGGTTCACCAGGTTGAGCAGGAGCATGGTGCCCAGCGCGAGCACGAGGAAGCCCAGGTCCAGCTGGATCTGTCCCAGGTTCAGCGGCGGGATGGCGCGACGCAGCGCCTTGAGCGGCGGGTCGGTGAGGGTGAAGACCCCCTCGGCCAGCACCAGCACCGGACCCGACGGGCGCCAGGACGGGGCGAACGAGCCGACCCAGTCGAACACCATCCGCAGCAGCAGCGCCCAGAGGAACAGGAAGAGCGCCAGGTGCACCAGCGCCAGCACGACCGCCACGGTCAGGACTGGGCGGTCGGGTCGCCCTGGCCGCCCTCGGAGGAGACGCCCTCCGGGGAGAGCAGGAACACCTTGTTGGTGATGCGGTCGATGGAGCCGTACAGGCCGAAGACCAGGCCGGCGGCGAAGTCCACGAGGCGCTTGGCGTCCCCGTCGGAGAGGTCGGTGAGGTTCATGATGACCGGCACGCCCTCACGGAAGCTCTCGCCGATCAGCTTGGCCTCGTTGAACGTGGCCGGGTGGATGGTGGTGATGCGGTGGATGCCACCCATGGGAACTCCTGCGGTGCGACGGGACTCGGGACGGGCCGGGGACGGGGCGTGCTCACGACGGTCCGGGACGGCCGCGACGGGGCGCGCCTCGGGACGGCTGCGGCGCTCGGGATCGGGCTCGTCACCCAGGGCGTGCGCGCCCGAACCCTCCCGGCGGGCGTCGCGCTCGTCGACCTCCACGGCGTCCTCGTCGTAGCGGTCGTAGTCGTCGTAGCGGTCGCGCTCGTCGATCTCGGCGAAGCCCAGCAGCTCCATCGTCCTGTTGAAGACACCTGCCATGTCTCGCTCCTAGCTCCCGGCGGGTCGTGACGGGCATCGGGTGGGTGGTCCGGGCGCCGACCTGCACCCCACCCCGGGGGGGCACCGGCACCACCGGGCACGCCGACGCGCGGGCCAAGGCTAGCCCAGCGCCGGACGGGCCCCCATGATTGCCGACCCCACCCTCACGTGTGTCGCCCCGGCGGCCACCGCTGCCTCGAGGTCGCCGCTCATGCCGGCCGACAGCATCGCGGCGCCGGGGTGCTCGGCCAGCACCTCCTGGTGGAGGCCCGCCAACGCCTCGAAGGCCACGGCCGGCTCCACCGAGGGGGGCGCCACCGTCATCAACCCGCACAGGTCCAGCGCCTCGGCCTCGGCCACCTGCTGGCACAGGGCCAGCAGCTCCCCGGGGTGCACTCCCCCGCGGCCGGCATCCTCCTCGGCTCCCTCCAGGAGCGGGGCGAGGTCAACCTGGACGCAGACACCCAGCCGCCGCTCGTGGCGCTGGGCGGCGCGGTCCAGGGCCCCCACCACCTTGGGGCGGTCCACCGAGTGCACGAGGTCGGCGTAGCCCGCCACGGACCCCGCCTTGCGGCTCTGCAGCTGGCCGATGAAGTGCGTACGCACCTGCTCGGCCAGGAAGCGTTCGTCCTCGGTCAGCAGCGTGGGCCACTCGGCCGCCTTGGCGCTGGCCTCCTGGTCGCGGTTCTCCCCGATGTCGCGCACGCCCAGCCGCGCCAGGCGCGCCACGTCGTCGGCGCCGAAGAACTTGGTGACCACCACGAGCGTCACCTCCGAGGGGTCGCGACGGGCGTCGCGACAGGCCGCCGCGATGCGGTCGCGGGTCGCCTCCAGCCCGGCGGCGAGCTCGGCTGTGCGCTCGTCGGGGTGGCCGGTGCCGTGGTGGTCGGTGCTCACGCGCCCTCCCGGTGGGTCGGTGCCACGAGCCGCACCGCGCCGGCCAGGCGCCCGGTGCCGCGGTCGCGGCGGTGGCTGAACAGGTCGTGCTCCTCCATCGTGCACCCGTGGACCCACTCGCGCAGGTGCACCCCGGCGCGCGCCAGCTGCTCCACCACGCCGGTGGCCACGTCGATGCTGGGGGTCCCCCAGGCGGTCCGCGCCGCGGACACCGGCTCGGTCCCCAGCGCATCGGCGCGCATCTCCTCGGGCACCTCGTAGCAGCGGCCGCACACCGACGGACCCACCACGGCCTCCAGGCGGTCGGCGCCACGCTCGCGGAGGGTCTCCACCGTGCGGGTCACCACGCCGGCCAGCATCCCGGGGCGGCCGGCGTGG
>NZ_KV824538.1:0-5246 GCF_001816045.1 Kytococcus sp. HMSC28H12 | reverse complement strand
CAAGCACCCACGCTCAACTCCGAAGAGCCGTCAATCTCTATACAAAGAACTATGGGACCACCTCGTGGGACGGGTACGCGAAGTGGTTCAACTGCACCACCTCTGCGGTGGCCTACACGAACCGGGACCACACCCGGTCCTACTCGAACACCAAGAAGCAGGCCTTGGCGGCCCACGAGATCGGCCACACCGTCGGGCTCGATCACGAGACTGGGTGCGTCATCATGGTCGACAACACAGCAAAGCGCTCCGCCTGCGGCCTCGTGAAGCTCACCACCGACGACCGGAGGGGTATCAATGCGCTCTACTGACACACGTCCTTGGACGGCCGTCGCTGCTGCCACCGCCATCGCTCTGTCCCTGGCTGGGTGCAACGACGCACAGGAGTCCGGCGGCATGGCGGCCGAGACGTCCCCACCCGCCTCCAGTGGAGAGGGAAACGTCGCGGTCAGCAAGGTCGATTCCGCGGAGAGCCTCGCCGACCTGCTCACGGAGTCGGACGCCGTCGTGCAGGCCACGGTGACCTCCACCGAGGACCTGTCCGTCAACGGTGTCGACTTCGTCCGCGCCGAGATGAGGGTCCAGCGCAGCTCCGACCCCACCCTCCGGGGCACGACCATCCACGTGCGCCAAACGGACTTCGGCAATCCGGCCCCGGAGAACATGCCGCGCCTCATGGAGCGGGGCAAGCCCTACCTTCTGGCGCTGCAAGACTTCCAGGGCCCGCAGGAGGTTGATGACGAGTACGTGATCACCTTCGACGAGGGCATCTGGGATGTCGGATCCGGCGCCCCGAAGAACATCGCCACCCAGGACGGCGCCCCCATCCCGGAGCTCGACATCACCGAGAAACAGGCCCAGGAACTCACCGCCCCGGAGTGACCGCACCGCCGCCACAAGGGCACGCGGTCAGGTCGGGCACAGCCCTCTCAGGCGAGGACGAGCAGCCCGTCGGCCACCATGTCGCGGATCACCGGAGCCACCTGCTCGGTGAGCAGCCCGGCATCGCCCTCGGTGAGCACCGCGATGCCGGCGATCCCCTGCCGCGGCGTGAGGTCGCCGTCGCACACGCCCACCAGACCGGCCACCTCGGAGGAGACCTGGAACGCCCGCCGTAGCCCGCCGCCCTGGCGGATGAGCACCACCTGCGGGTCCGGGTCGCCGGGGTGGGCGAAGTGGTGCTCGGCGGTCACGTCCGGGGCGTACAGCCACCGCGCGTCGAGCATCTCGTCACGCGTGTGCTCGGCCAGCCAGGTGCGCGCCCGCACCCCGGCCAGTACCACCTCCCCCATCGCCGGGCCGGTGGTGCCGCGCGCCTCGGTGAGGTCGATCCACGGCGCCCGGTCCGTCTCGGGGCGGTGCAGCACGATGACGCCGAACCCGATCTCCGCCGTGCCGCGCGCGGCGAAGTCGTCCAGCCACGCCGTGTACAGCGCCTCGTACTCCGTCGTACCCGGCGTGTGGCCGCCGTCGCGCGCCCAGGTCTCGGCGTACTGGGCCGGGTCCTGCACCTCGCGCAGCACCACCCAGGCATCCACGCTCGCGGCCTCCAGCACGGGGCGCAGGCGCTCGCGCCAGTCCTGCCCCTCGCGCACCTCCCAGTTGCCCAGCATCGTGGCGATGCCGCCGGGCGCCAGGCGGGCAGCCACGTCACCGATGAGGCCGGTGGTGATGCCGTCGCCCTCGCCGCCGCCGTCGCGGTATTCGTAGACCGGCACACCATCAGTACGCGGGGTGATGACGAACGGCGGGTTGCTCACCACCAGGTCGAACTGCTCGTCGGCCACGGGCTCGGTGAGCGACCCGAGGCGCAGGTCGAGATCCACCTCGTTGAGCGCGCAGGTGAACCGCGCGAACGCCAGGGCCCGTTCGGAGATGTCGGTGGCCACCACCTGCTCGGCATGGGGGCCCAGCAGCAGGGCCTGCACGCCGCAGCCGGTGCCCAGGTCCAGGGCGCGGCCCACCTGCGGACGGGGCGTCCACGCGGCCAGGGTGCCACTCGCGCCGCCGATGCCGAGCACGTGGTCGGTCGGCAGCGGGCCACCACCGGCGAGCATCTCGGGCAGGTCCGAGGCCACCCACCAGGCGTGGCGCTCGGTGGCGTGCGGGCGCAGGTCGATGGCGGGCAGCACCGCATCGCCCTCGGTGCACAGCACTCCCAGGGCGAGCGCCCCCTCCAGCCCCAGCGTGGGCAGGGCGAGGGCGGCCTCGTCGGCGCTGAGCGGCAGGCCCAGGCCGAGCAGGCGGGTGAGCAGGGCGACGGGCTCCCGGCGACCGCGCGTGGCGAGGTCGGCGGGCAGCGGCTGCTCGCGCTCCAGGGCGTCGCTGGCCACCTCGCCGAGGCACGCGCGGATTCCCTCGATGGTGTAGCCGGCCGCGGTCAGGTCGTCGCGGAGCCGGGCCACCAGCGGGCGCAGGTCCGTGCCGTCGTCGGCCACCAGGCGCGGCGGCGGGACGGGCTGGCGGGTGGGGCTGGAGACGGGGCCGGTCTGCGAGGTGCTCACGGCGTCATCGTGCCAGCCCGGCCGCCTGCCACCGCCTCGCTCAGGACGCCGTCGTCACGGCCAGGGCCCAGACGGTTCCCTCGGCGACCTGCACCGACACCGTTGGCCGACCCTCGAACTCCTGCCCGGAGATGCCGTACCCCGTGCGCGGTGCCGTGACCAGTTCGTCCGCGCACTGCATCGCCCCGACCTCCCGTCCACCGGAACGGAGCACCATCTGTCCCGTACCGACGCAGTCGATCTGCACCCCGTCCCCGTTCTCGAGACGGATCGTGCGTGGCCCTGCCCCGGAGAAGGACCGTCCGACCGACACCACGGACGAGGACTGCTCCGCATCCTCACGAACCAGGGCCTCGAGCTGGCGGGGGCGGACCTGCTCGCCCGGAGTCGTGGAGGGCGGCTGGCTGGTCCCCTCGGACGAACTTCGCCCAGGGGATCGGGCGCCAGCCGTCTCCGAGGGACGCTGCTCGGCCGAAGGTGGCACCTGGCTGGAGGTGGGTGCCTGACCCTGCTTCGCAGCCTCCGGGGAATCCCCCTGAGTACACGCAGCAGCCACGAGGAGAGCACTTGCCGCGAGACCGGCCGTCGCGACCCGCTTCACTTCCACGACCTGTTCACCCCCACCTCGTCACGCACCGGGCTGTGGGCCGTACCGGAGCCGGTGGTCCGCCACGTGCAGTCCCCGCCCTGGACCATGCGGCGCCAGGAGTACTTCTGCCCCCAGGACCCCCACTGCATCCAGCCGCCCCTCACGCCACGGGGCACGGTGTCGGACACCGAGAACGTGGTCTGGTTGACCATCTCGACAGCGATGTCGCTCCCATGGGACCGGTTGGCCTCGTAGGCCAGCACCTGGGCGTTGATACCGGCGCTCGAGCCGGACGATGTGCTGTGGCCCGTGGTGACGGCATCTCCCTTGTGCACGGTGATGGTGATCGTCTGCCCCGGCAGGCCCTTGACACGCTCTCCGGGGCCCGGCTTCCAGACCGGCCGAAAGTTGAAGGTGTCGACCTCATAGGTCGTGGGACAGCCCGTGGGCTTCTCATCGCTGGGCACGTGCGCAGCAGAGGCAGTGCCAGGCACCAAGCCCGCAACAAGCACAGCGGTGGCAGTAGTAACGCCGATGAAGGTCCTCATGGCATTTTCCTTCCCCCCCCCGGCCGGGGCCGGCGCCCTCGTGAAGCGCGGGAGAGGATGTGCACAGACCCTGCTCCCTCCTGCCACACCCGACAACCCCTTCAGGCGCATCTTGGGAGAGTTGTGACCAACGGCGGCATGCGACACCGCGCACGCTGGAACAGGATCCGGCGCCAGAGCATGATGAGTGCCATGCCCAGCGACGCCCCGCACACCGAGAACCCGTGACTGGCATGCCCGCCATCCGGCTCCACGGCGTCCCCGAGCAGCTGAGACAGACCCTCATCGCGAGGGCCACGACCCGGGGCCTATCCCTCAACGACTACCTCGTGGGTGAGTCGGGAAGGGTCTCCGAGCACCCTGCCCGGCAGGAGCTCCTGCGTCGCATCCGGGCACGCGGGACCCAACGCCTCCCTCCGGCAGCGGACCTCCTCGTCACCGAACGCCCACATCTGTGACGCCCGGCGTCGGGCTCACCGCACCGGACGTCGCCGTCCCCCCTGAGCCGGACGGCTCACTCCCACCAGCGCGCGGCCACCATGCCCGGCTCCCGCCCGGGCTCGATGTAGAACTCCGTGCCGAACCACGCCGCGAACGCCTCCTCGGGCAGCGCCAGCATGAACCCCACGTCGCTGGTCTGGCTGGCGTGGCACTCCAGCGCGGCGCGCTTCACCGGCAGCTGGTCGGTCACGTCGACCTCCCAGTGGATGAACGCCTCCGGCTCGCCGAACGGGTTGCCGTCGTCCGCCGGGGCGTCGGGGTCCATCGCCTCCAGCCCCAGCGCCTTGGCGCGCTCGGCACCGGCCCGCATGCGGTCGCGGTTCATGGTGCTCTCCAGCAGGCGCGGGCGGCGCTCGGCGGCGTCGGCCGCCAGGTGCGCCACCCGGTGGGCCTTCACGTGGTCGGGGTGGCCGTAGCCGCCGTGCCAGTCGTAGGTCACCAGCACGTCGGCGTCCTCCGCGTCGAGCACCGCGGCCAGCTTCAGGGCCGCTACGGCCGGGGCGGCGCTGTGGAAGGAGGTCTCGTGCGCGTTCTGCTCCCACCCGGTCATGCCCGAGTCGGTGTAGCCCAGCCAGTGCACGGCCTGCGCACCGGTCACCTCCGCGGACGCCTCGGCCTCGGCGCGGCGCCGGTCCACCACGGTCTCGCCGGGGGCCAGGTCGCCGGGGGCCACCCCGTGGTCGCCGTTGGTGCCGTAGACCACCACCACGCGGTGCCCGGCATCGGCCAGGAGGCGCATGGTGCCGGAGGTCTGGGAGGCCTCGTCGTCGGGGTGGGCGTGGAGGAAGACGACGGTCAGCGGGGCGCTCTGGCTCGATGCGGTCACACGCCCCATGGTCCCACGGGACACCTCACGCACCGGCCCGCGCGGCGACTCCCTCCAGCGCGCGGGCCAGCACGTCGCGCTGCACGGCGGCGTCCACCTCGCCCGGCACCAGAAAGCCGGCAATCGTGAGGCCGTCGACCACCGCGTGCACGCCCGGCACCTCCACCTCGGCGGTGGCGGGCAGGGCGGTGTCAGGGTCGGGCGGGGCGGGCAGGTCGAGCACGTCGGCCAGGGCCAGGCGCACCATCCACCGCTCGCCGCGCCAGGCGTCGGTGGCC
>NZ_KV824537.1:0-3374 GCF_001816045.1 Kytococcus sp. HMSC28H12 | reverse complement strand
TGGTGGGGGCCGCAGCCGTGCTGGCCGGGGCCGTGGCCTCGGCGGTGGACCTCGACGTCCACCGGCTCCCCGACCGCCTCACCCTGCCGGCTGCGACCACCGCGGCGGCCCTGCTGGCGCTGGCGACCGCCACCGGCGAGCCGGTCGGGTCCCTGGTGCGGGCGCTCACGGCCGGGCTCGTGCTCGGCGGGGTCTACCTGCTGCTGAGCTTCCTCACCGCCGGCGGCATCGGCCTGGGTGACGTCAAGCTCGCGCTGGCCGTGGGGACGCTCACCGGGTGGATGGGATGGGGCCCCTTCCTCCTGGCGGCGTGGGGAGCGTTCGCGGTGGGCGCGCTGTGGGCCGTGGTGCTCATGGCCCTGGGGCGTGCCACCCGCCGCACGCACCTGCCCTTCGGGCCGTCCATGGTGGCCTCCGCGTGGGTCACCTGGTGCCTCTGGCTCGGTGCCTGATGGCCCGTTCGATGCGTGAGCGCCACCCCGCCGCACGCCCGGGCCCCACACGCCTGCCCCGCACACGCCGGGACCCCCGCACCTCACGGTGCGGGGGTCCCGGACGTCAGGCACGGTCAGCGACCGCCCGGTGAGGCGTCTCAGCGGCGGGTGCCGTCGACGTCCTCGCCGTCGACCTCCACGCGCTCCTTGCGGACGGAGTCGGAGACCTGCACGTTCTCGGTGTGGCGCTCGGTCTCGATGCCGACCTCCTCCACCGCGACGGTCTCCTTGGAGACCACGGGGCGCTCGGACTCGAGGTGCACGTTGACCTCCTCCTCGCGGAAGGCCTCACCGTTGTCCACGGTGTTGCCGTCCACCGGGCGGGAGACGACCTTGGCCGACTCGGTGGTGACCGGCACGGTCACGGTCTGCTCCTCGGTGTCCACGTACTTGCGCAGACGGAGCTCGCCACCGTCGACGCGCTCGGTGCCGACGTTGAGGCGCTCCTCGTGGCGGACCATGGTGTCGTCGCCGGTGTCGACGCGGTCGGCCACGTCGCGGTCGGCGTCCACGCGGTCGCGGTCGGCGACACCGGCGGCAGCGGTGCCGGCGGCCACGTCGTCGGTGCGACGCTCGGTCACCTCGGCGGAGTCACCGGCCACCTCGTAGTAGCGGTAGAGCTCGCGCTCCTGCTCCACGTCCAGGTGCTCGTCGCCGTCCACGCGGGGAGCGTCCTTCACCTTGTCCTTGGAGTACTGGACGGTCAGGCCGTTGTCGGTGACGGTGGCACCGGCCAGCGGCACGAAGGACTGCGAGGTGCCGAAGAGGCCCGTGTTGACGGTCACCCACTCGGGCTCGTTGGTGCGGTCGTCCAGGTAGATCTCACCGATGGAGCCGATCTTGTCGCCGTCGACGCTGTAGAGGTCGCCGTCGCGCAGGGTACGGAGCTGGTCCTTGCTGATCATGGTTCCTCCTAGCCGGCCCGAGGGACCGGTGGTCGTTTCCCCCTCGAGAGGGGCCTCACTCATCAACCTAGCCCCCTGACACCTGAGCGCAACCCGTGCAGCGGGCTCGAGACGTGCCCTCCGTCACGAGGGGCCGTCGTGTACTGTGCGCGCCCCGACCCCCCCGGGGGACGCCCCCGCGGGAAGGCCCGGTGGAGCGCCCCCGCACCTCCTAGACTCGGCCCTCCACCGATCACTCGTCCTGCAGGAGACCCGTGAGCCAGCCCGCCCAGTCCCCCCGCGGCCGCGTGCCGGACGCGCCCAACCCCGAGGTGCTCCGCGACTCGCGGCGCGCCGGCCTGCTTCTGGTCACCGGTGCGCTGCTGGGAATGCTGGACTTCCCGCGCAACCTCGTGGCCGTGGTGGCGCTGCTGCCGGCCCTGTTCTTCTTCTTCCGCACGCTTCGGGCCCAGGCGGGGCGTGCCCCGCTGCCCACCGTGCTGTGGACCGCGCTGGGCTTCGTGCTCACCTCCATGCTCCTCGTCGGGGCGCTGGCGCCACTGCTCTTCCTCGACGCCACGGTGCGCGCCCACGAGTGCACCAGCGCGGCCAACACGCTGCAGGCCCTGGACGACTGCCGGGCCCAGCTGCCGACCACGATGGAGCAGATCACCCAGCGCTGACGCGTCCGGCCTCCGCGCGCTGCGCCCCGGCGCGCTGCCGCAGGTGGTCCATGGCCAACCGCAGCCCCACCCCCACCGCGAGCTCCGCGGCCAGCGCGAGTCCCCAGAGGGGATGCGGGTGCAGGCGCTCCAACGCACCGGGTGCGACCCCCACCCCCAGCAGCGGGCCCAGGGCGGTGGCCCCGATCCCCACGAGGGCGCAGGCCAGCAGGGCACGGGCCGCGACCCCCGGGGTGCCGGCCTCCTGCACGAACTGCTCGGCCTGGGCCCGGGCGACCGGCGGCAGGAAGGCTCCCACCGCCATCGGCACGAGCAGCACCGCCCACCACCACGGCGAGAAGGTCCCCTGCCCCGGGAGCGCTCCGAGCACGGGAACGGCCGGGAGGGCCAGATGCGGGGCGCCCCCGGGCGTGAACGCCCCCGACGGCACGACCACCCCGGGTCCGGCCAGCCACGCCGTGCCCCACCCCACGGCGGTGGGCAGCCACCCACCCTGGACGGCGGTGAGCACCACACCCGCTCCCCCATCGGCCCCGGTCACCCGGTGCACGGCCGCCACCTGCGGCCAGCGCACCACGAGGCAGGCCACCACCACGAGGGCACCGGCCACGGCCAGCCACCGCAGCGCCCGGCCCGCCGGGACGAGTGCGTCCTGGAGCAGCTCGCCGGCATCGCCCGGCCAGTCGGAGAACCACACGTCCCGGCGCGCGGGCGAGCAGGCCGTGACCAGGCCCACCACGGCGGGGAGGAGCGCCACCAGGAACAGACCCAGCACCCAGGAGCCGGCGGACCCGGCCGTTCCCAGCCGGCCGGCCAGCAGCAGGGGCAGGGCGTGCCCCACGAGGTAGCCCGCCGCCACGCCGGCCGCCGGCACCAGCACGACGTCGTCCCCCACGTCCTCGCCCGCCGCCGCCTCCACGCGGCCCACGAGGGTGCGCACCGAGCGCCAGACGCCCCAGGCCCCGACCAGCGCCAGCACCGTGGGTCCGCCGTGCAGGGTGAGCGTCTCGCCCTCGGGGCCGCTCGCGCCCACGGCCACCGCCGCACCGTGCGCCATGGCGCTGGCCCGCAGGCCGATGCCGATCGAGTCGCCGGCCGTCCACTGCGTGGACGGCGAGACCACCCAGGCCACCAGCACCATCAGCACGGCCAGCAGGTGCACCACGAGGGCCACGAGGAGGCCCCATCCCCCGCCGGCGACGAGGCCGGAGGCCAGGGGGGAGGCGGCAGGGGCAGCGGGCCGACGGGCGGCGCCACGACGGGCAGGGGCGGCGGAGGGGGTGGGCATCGGACCCATCATGCCGGCCGGCGGG
>NZ_KV824536.1:0-992 GCF_001816045.1 Kytococcus sp. HMSC28H12 | reverse complement strand
GTGTAGCCCGCCGCACCCGGGGTCCCCTCGCCGAGGCGCAGGCGCTTCAGCGGGTCCGGCGTGAGGTGGCGCACCCAGCGGGTCACCGGCCACCCGGTGGCGGCCGTCGCCCGGCGCAGGTGGTCAGCCTCCACGGCGCGCAGCACGGTGGGCACACCGGCGGCCCGGGCGAAGGCGGGCACCAGGCGGTCGTCCCCGGGCAGGGAGACCTCCGGCTCGCGCTCCCCCACCGAGTCCAGCAGCGACTCCGCGGAGGTGCGCACGTCGCCCAGCAGGCGGGCGCGCACGGCCCGCTTCTCGGCCACGATGCCGGCGAGCACGTCGCGCAGCGCGTCCAGCCCCAGCCCGGTGCGGGCCGAGACGGGCAGCACGCGCACGTCGTGCACCCCGTCGCGCTCCAGCAGGCCGGAGAGGTCGGCCACCACGGCCTCGCGGGCGTCCGGCGGCAGCAGGTCGGCCTGGTTGAGCACCACCACCATCACCGTGTCGTGGTGGCGGCGGGCCCGGATGTAGTCGTCGTGCATGCGGGCGTCGGCGTACTTCTGCGGGTCGGTGACCCACACGAAGAGGTCGGCCATCTCCAGCACCCGGTCGGCCTCGGCGTGGTGCGCGGTCTCGCGGGAGTCGAAGTCCGGCAGGTCCAGCAGCACCAGCCCGTCCAGGGCGCCCGGGGCGGTGCCGGAGTCGCCGTCGTCGGCCCGGTGGCGGTGGTGCACGCCGATCCAGTCGAGCACCTCCCCGGCCGGCTGGTCGCCCCACACCACGGCGGTGGTCGTCGACGTGGTGGGGCGGCGGACGCCGGGCTCGGTCACCTGCACCCCGGCGAGGGCGTTGGTGAGCGTGCTCTTGCCCGAGCCCGTCGCCCCGGCCAGCGCCACGATGGTGTGGTCCCCGGCCAGCGCGGTGCGCTCGTCAACCTTCCGGCTCACCTCGCCGGCCCGGCCCGCCGCCAGCGGCTCCAGCTCGCGCCCGCCGGTGGACACGGCCTCGCG
>NZ_KV824535.1:0-973 GCF_001816045.1 Kytococcus sp. HMSC28H12 | reverse complement strand
AGGCCCTCGGCGGGTGGCGCGGATCGCTCGAGGCCGCCCTGCCCACCGTGGCCTTCGTGACCTGGTGGCTGCTGCGGCACGACGTGCGCGGCGCCGTCATCGCCTCGGTGGTGGTGCTCGGCGTGCTCGCCGTGGCCCGGTTCGCCGCAGGCGGCACCCTGCGCTACCTCGGGGCGTCGGTCTTCGCCACGGCCCTGGCGGCCTTCTTCGCCCTCCGCTCGGGGGAGGCCCAGGACGCCTTCCTGCCCGGCATCCTCATGTCGGCCGCGTGGTGCGTCCTCACGCTGGTCTCGGTCCTGGTGCGGTGGCCGGTGGTCGGCTTCCTCGTGGCCCTGGGCGACCCGCAGTTCGAGACCGACCCCACCGGCTGGCGCCGCTCGCGCGCCATGGTGAGGGTGTGCTCCCGACTCACCTGGGCGCTCGTGGCGCTCTACGCGGTGCGCGTGGCCGTGATGCTGCCCATGTACCTGGCCGGGAACGTGGCGGCGCTGGGCGTGGCCAAGATCGTCATGGGCTGGCCGCTGTACCTCGTGGCCGTCGGGGCGATGGTGGCGATGCTGGCCACCGGCCGCACCGCCGTGGACGCCCCGTTGGAGGCCGAGGCCGAGCAGCTCGCCCGCGAGGGCTGAGCGCTCCCGCCGGCACGGCCCCGGGGCCGGGCCGGGTCGAGGCGTCCCACCTAGACTCCGGCCCATGAGCCGCCGGAACCGCACGTCCCCCGAGCCGCAGGACCTCGTCGGCACGAGTGCGGTGGTGGAGGTGGGGGAGTTCGCCCACGGCGGCCACTGCGTGGCCCGCACCGCCGAGGGACAGGTCGTCTTCGTGCGGCACGCGCTGCCCGGTGAGCAGGTGCGCCTCACCGTCACCGAGGGCGGCAGCACCAGCCGCTTCCTGCGTGCCGACGCCGTGGAGGTGCTCCGCGCCGCCCCCGGCCGTCGCGAGGCGCCGTGCCGGTGGGCCGGCCCCGGCGGGT
>NZ_KV824534.1:0-1915 GCF_001816045.1 Kytococcus sp. HMSC28H12 | reverse complement strand
CGGCCAGCGGCGCCACGAGCACCGCCGCCCCACCGGCCAGCCAGAACACCGTGGACCACCCGGCGCCGTGCACGAGCGGCAGGCCGGCGGGCAGGGCGGGGATCTGCGCGGCGGCCAGGGCCACGCCGTACATGCCCACCGCACGGCCCCGCAGGCGCGGCGGGGCCAGGGAGGCCGAGAGCGCCGACCCGGACACCACGAGCAGCCCGAAGCCGACCCCACGCAGGGCCTGCACCAGGTGCACCCCCCACAGCTCGGTGGTCCAGGGCAGCGCGAGCGCGGGGGCGCCCATGAGCACCAGGCCCGCCACGTACGGGCGCACGTAGCCCACCCGTGCCAGCAGCCACGGCATCGCCAGCTGGGCGGCCACGCAGGCGCCCATCATCACCGTGGTGGAGGCGCCCACCCCGGCCGGGGAGGCGCCCAGGTGCTCGGCCCAGGCCGGCACCACCGGCAGCAGCAGGGCGAAGTTGACGAAGGCACCCACGATGCCGACCAGCATCCACAGGTAGGAGGGGGTGAACAGGCCCTCGGCGGGTGCGTGCGGGATGCGGGGTGAGTCGGACACGCCGCGAGGGTACCGACCGGGCGCCCACCCTCCCCGGGCGCGGTGGGCCCGTGAGCGTCCGGGCGGTGTGGCACCCTCGGGGCATGGCCGAGGACCGTCACACCCAGTGGGCGCGGCGCTTCGACCTGCTCGGCGACCCGACGCGGCTGCGGCTGCTGGACCGCATGCACCACCACCCGGGGTCCACCGTGGCGGAGCTGGCCGAGGCCGCCGGCATCAGCCACGCCACCGCCTCGCAGGCGCTGCGCACGCTGCGGACCCAGGGCTGGGTGGAGGCCACCCGCGACGGCCGGTCCATGCGCTACCGCCTCGTCGACGAGACCGCCCACCGCCTGCTGCACGTCATGGGCGCCGACCACGCCCTGGACGCCCCCGACTGACGCCCCCTCAGCAGGGGTCGCTCCGGGTGTCCCGGGGGCGGTCACGCCGTGGACGGACCCACCCCCGGCGAACCGGACCCGCCCCCGGCCCGGTAGCCCACCTCACGCGCACCGCCGTCGCGAGCGCGCCACCGCATCGGCCACCATCTGCCGCACTGCCTCCGGCCGGTCGAGGTCCGCCCAGACCAGCCGCACCACCTCGTGACCGGCACGCTGCATGGCCAGGTCCCGCCGCTTGTCCTCCACCGCCAGCCGGCCGTGGTCGCGGTACTTCACCATCCCGTCGAACTCGACCACCACCCGTTCACCCCGGACGCGCAGGTCCACCCGTCCCAGCCACTCCCCGTCGGCGGTCACCAGGTTGACCTGCGGCTCCACCTCGATGCCGAGCCGCCCCAGCAGCAGCCGCGTCCGGGTCTCCCCCGGCGACTCCGACCGTCCGTCCGCCAGCGCCAGCGCCGCCGCCGCCCGCGCGTGCACCGGGTGAACCCGGCAGCGGTCCACGAGTTCCTGCACCGCCTCCCGCGTGGTGGCCCCAGCGTGCAGGGCGGCGTCCAGCACCACCACCCCCGCCTCGAGGCCGTAGCGGTCCGCCACGCCGACGGCGGCATCGGCCACGGGCACCACCTGCACGCCCCGGCACCGCACCGGGTGGACGCCCGGGTAGCCCCGGTAGACCGTGTGCGCACGGCGGCGCCGCCCCTGGCCTCCCCGGGTCCGGCTGCCCTCCACCACCGAGGGAAGCCGCAGCAGGGGCAGCCCGTGCAGGACGGCCGCGGACGCGTGGCTGACGGCCGTGTCCGGCCCCCAGGTGCGGGCGACGGCCACCGCGAGGAGGGCGTGCCGCTCCCGCGCCGGGGCCTCGGCCCACCGCCGCCCCTCCACGTAGGCGCCGCGGGCCACACGCACCAGGGCTCCGCGCCGCACCAACGTGGCCGCCGCCTGCTCCCCGATGCCGCACCCCGCC
>NZ_KV824533.1:0-767 GCF_001816045.1 Kytococcus sp. HMSC28H12 | reverse complement strand
GGCCTGGGCGGGCGGCACCTGGCAGGCCGGCGACCGCCGCCCGGTGGGTGCCGGCACCCGCGAGAACCCCCTGCGCATCGGCTTCCTGCCCATCACCGATGCCGCCCCGCTGCTGGTGGGCCACGCCGGTGGGCACTTCGCGCGGCAGGACGTGCACGTGGCGCCGCCGGTGCTGCTGCGCAGCTGGGCGTCGGTCACCGAGACGCTCATGGCCGGCGAGGTGGACGTGGTGCACCTGCTCATGCCGATGGCGCTGCACCTGCGCCTGGGGCTCGGGGCCGACACCACCGTCGTGGCGTGGAACCACGTGAACGGCTCGGCGCTCACCGTGGCGCCCCACGTGCGGCGGCTGACCGACCTGGCCGGCGGCACCGTGGCCATTCCGGCCTGGTGGAGCATCCACAACGTGGTGCTGCAGGAGATGCTGCGCGCCGAGGGGATGGTGCCCGTCATCCGCCGCCGACCCCGCGCCAGCCACGGCGAGGTGGCCCTGGTGCCCATGGCCCCGGCGGACATGCTGCCCGCCCTGGGCGGTGGCACGCTGCAGGGCTTCACCGTGGCCGACCCGTTCAACGCCGGCGCCGCGCTCCAGGGCGTGGGCCGCATCCACCGCTTCCTGGGCGACGTGTGGCGCCAGCACGCCTGCTGCGTCACCGTGGTGCGCGGCGGCCTGGCCCGCGAGCACCCCGAGGTGCTGCAGCGCTTCACCCGCGGACTGGTGGAGGCCGGCCGCTGGACCGGCGCCCACCGCGGCGAGGCCGCCGCGA
>NZ_KV824532.1:2440-7080 GCF_001816045.1 Kytococcus sp. HMSC28H12 | reverse complement strand
CCCGAGCCCGCACATCCCCAGGACGCCGACGTGCCGGACGCACCGACCATGGCCCGGATGGTGGCGTCGGTGGACGGCCTCATCGCCGCCCGGCCCGCCGTGCACCGCATCGAGGCAGCGGGCCACGTGCCCAGCACCGTGGCGCGGTGCCGGGAGGTCCTCGGCTGGTAGGGGCGGCGCCACCACGGCCTAGGGTCGCTCCCATGGACAGCAGCGACCGGACCATCTGGACCGACGACGCCGCACTCGCCGCCGACCTGGTCCGCGAGGCCGGCCAGCTCGCCGCCCGGATGCGGGGCGACGGCATCGACGCGCGGCACAAGACCTCCTCCAGCGACGTGGTGACCGCGGCCGACCACGCCGCCGAGGAACTCGTCACGTCGCGCCTCGCCACCGCGCGGTCGGACGACGGCATCGTGGGGGAGGAAGGGGCCGCGCGCGCCGGGACCTCCGGGCGCACGTGGGTGATCGACCCCGTGGACGGCACGTTCAACTTCGTGCAGGGGCTCGACGCGTGGTGCTCGGCGCTCGCGCTGACCACCGATGCCGACGCCCGCCCCGGGGACGGCTCGGTGGCCCTGGGCGCGGTACACCACCCCGCATCAGGCACCACGTGGGTGGGTGGACCCGGGGTGCCCACCACGCGCGACGGGGTGGAGCTGCCCCGCATCGCCGACCGGCCTCTGGAGGACTGCGCTGTGGCCACCTACCTGCACACGCGCTGGTTCGGCGTGCCCGAGGTGGCCGAACCTTTCGCCGCCGCGGTGCAGCCGGCCAAGGTGCTGCGCATGGTCGGTTCGGGCTCCCTGGACCTGGCCGCCGTGGCCGACGGGCGGATGGACCTGTGGCTGCACCACAGCGTGCCGGCCTGGGACTGGATGCCGGGGTGCGCCTTGGTGGAGGGGGCCGGCGGCGTGGCCCGCCAGGTGGAGGTGCGTGGGTACACGTGGTCGGTGGCCGGTCCGCCGTCGGCCGCGGCGCAGGTGGTGGACCTGCTCGCGCAGGCAGGATGAGCCCATGCACGCACAACCCTTCCTGACCTTCCAGCCCAGCCGCGGCCAGCGCGCCGCCGAGGCGATGGCCCTGTACTGCGACGTCTTCGGGGAGGCCGAGGTGCTCTCCGAGCAGCTCTGGAGCGCCGACGGGCCGGGCGGCGCCGAGGCCGAGGGCACGGTGATGACCGCCGAGTTCCGCATCGGCGACCTGCGGGTGCGCTGCAGCGACAGCCCGGTGCAGCACGCGTGGGACTTCTCGCCGGCGCAGTCGCTCTGGGTGGAGTTCTCCGATGCGGCCGAGCACCAGCGGGTCTTCGACGCGCTCGCGGACGGGGGTCAGGTGTTCATGCCGGTGGGGGACTACGGCTTCGGGCAGTTCGGCTGGGCGGCCGACCGGTTCGGCGTGAACTGGCAGCTCGTCGTGGCGGGGGAGTGAGGGGGACTGAGCGCCCGGGGCCGCGCTCGCCGCCGGGAACAGATGACGCGTCCCGGACTGTTGCGCAAGCATGACCACCGAGCCCCAGCCCACGCCGCCCGACGCCGGCCTGCCGACCCGCCCCGCCGTCACCACGACGCAGACCGCCCGGCCCGCCGAGCAGGGGAGCGAGGGGACGGTGGCGCCCTCCTTCATCGTGCTGGGTGACGACGCTGCCAGCACGTGCGACGCTGACGGCGTGTGCCGATGACCACCCCGTCCGAGCCCCACGTCGACCGCGTCGTCGTCGACATCTGGAGCGACGTCATGTGCCCGTTCTGCTACATCGGCGACACGGTGCTCGCCCGGGCCGTCGAGCAGTTCGAGCACCCGGTGGAGGTGCGCTACCACTCCTACCTGCTCGCGCCCGAGCTGCCGGAGGGCCGGACCCAGCCACTCAACCAGATGCTGGCGGCGCACAAAGGCGTCTCGGTGGAGCAGGCCGCCCAGATGAACCGGATGGTGTCCGCACGCGCCGCCGACGAGGGGCTCATCTTCGACACCGACTCGGCCCGGGCCACCGGCACCCGCACGGCGCACCGCCTCATCCACCACGCCAGCACCCACGGCCTGGGGCACCCGATGGCGCTGCGGCTGTTCAAGGCCTACTTCAGCGATGGCCTGGACGTGGGCGACCACGAGGTGCTGGCCGCCCTCGCCGCCGAGGTGGGGCTGAACCGCGATGGCGCGCTGGAGACCCTGCGCTCTAGTGCGCACGCCGAGGACGTGGACGCCGACGTGGAGATGGCGCGGCAGATCGGCATCACGGGCGTGCCCTTCTTCGTGCTGGACGGCCGGTACGCCGTGCAGAGAGCCCAGCCGGCCGAGGCCTTCCGCCACGCCCTGGCGACGGCGTGGGCCGATCACGAGGGCGCCGCCGGGGGCTGAGGCCGTCGGCGCCGAGGTCCCGTCAGGCCACGAAGACGCAGAAGGGGTGGCAGGCCGGGTCGGCGAACACGTAGGTGGGCTCCTCCTGGTGGTCGCTCCGGTCCAGGAGGAGCCGGGCTCCCAGCCCCTCGGCCCGTTCCCGCACCGCCTCGAGGCTCTCGAGGTCGGGGACCGTCGTGTCCAGGTGCAGCTGCATCGGCACGGCGGGGAGGGCCAGGTGGTTGGCGTGAGGTGCTCCACCTGCTGGAAGGCCAGCGCGCGGCCACCGTCGCCGTGCACGAGGACGAGCCAGTCGGCCTCGTCCGGGGAACCGTCAGCGGGCGGCTCGTCACCGGGCCGGTAGGTCAGGCCGAGGAGTTGCCGGTAGAACTCGGCCAGGCCGCGGACGTCCGTGGCGTCGAGCACGGTCTGCAGGAGCCTCGGATGAGCCGTCATGCCACGACGGTAGTGCCGGCGGTGCTGGGCACCCCACGACCTGACCCGCCCACGTGCTTCTCAGCGCACCGCAGGGGGTGGGTAGGGCAGCGGTTCGGCAGGTTGGGTGATTCCGTCGGGCTGGCAGCGACACCATGGCCTGCCCAGCGGTTCACGTTATGTCAAAACGACCTGGTCCGGGACGCCGGCGGGGCAGGGAGGGTCACAGCGGCGTGCCCTGGTGGTAGGTCGTGCGCCATGCGCCGTCGACGTGCTGCCACAGCGACATCCGCCGCGCCCGCCGGCCACCGCGGTCCGAGACCCAGAACACCTGCACCACGCCACCGTCCAGAACGCGTGCCGCCAGCTCGTACACATCGATGAGGTCGACGTCATCGCCCTGAGGTTCGTTCAGGAGCAGCTCGAGGACGGCGGCGCGGCTCCACCGGCGGCCCGAGGCGCCGATCTCCACGAAGTCCGGAGCGAGCAGCTCGGCGAGACGGCACGCATCGGCACGCACAGCCGGAGTCTGCAGTGAACGTTCCAGGTCGAGAACGTGGGCGATGTCGGCGTCGGTGACCATGGCGCGACGGTAGCCCGGGAGACGGCACGGCCGCAGCGACCACCAGCGCACACCGGGCGACCTCGCAGCCCCTTCTGGCGCGATCCCGCCCACACACCGGGCGCCGATAATCGACATTATGTCATTCCATCCACCGAGACCCCTCCCTCGACGACCCACGGCCCCGGCCCACCAGTCAGGCCCCATACTCAGGGCGTGACCCTTCGAGACGCCGCCGCCTCCCGGGCCCTGCGGCAGGAGACCGAGGCCGACCAGGAGGACCGCAACCTCGCGGAGATCCTGCAGGAGCTCCGGGTGCTGCAGACCGGCACCCAGGTGCTGGCCGGCTTCCTGCTGACCCTGCCGTTCCAGTCACGGTTCACCGATCTCTCCGGTCCGCAGACACTGCTGTTCGTGCTGGCCATGAGCCTGGCGGTGCTCACCGTGCTGCTGCTGGTGACGCCCGTGGCCGTGCACCGAGCCCTGTTCCAGCGGCAGCTCAAGGCCCGCATCGTGCAGGTCTCCCACACCATGGTGCGGGTGGGTCTGGTGACGCTGGGGCTCTCGGTGGTCTCGATGTTCGCCCTCATCCTGGCCCTCGTGGTCGGCACCACCGCGGCCGTGCTGGGCGCTGGGCTCGTGGGCACGCTCGCCGGCCTGCTGTGGATGGCCTGGCCGGTGCTCCTGCGCCGGCCCGCACCACACCTGGCCGCGCACCACGACCACCCCGACGACCCCGGGAGCACCCCGTGAGCACGCCCCACTCCCCCTCTCTCTGCTCACCCACCGGCCTCGATGCCGTGGCGCGCCTCCTGCTGGCCGACGGCACCGCCCTCGCCCCGGACGCTGCACGCGTTGCCGTGGTGGACGCCGATGCCGGCCTCGACGTCGCCGCCCGCGAGGTCTGGCCCGCCGTGAACGCCTACCGCGACCGCCTCGACGCCGGACCCTCCACCGACACCCTCGCCGAGGCCGTGGAGGGAGCCGAGCTCGTCCTGCTGGACCTGCCCACCTCGCTGGACGCCCTGGAGGACATCGCCCGCACCGTGGCCACCCACGCCGCCCCGGGCGTGGTGCTCGTGGCCGCCGGGCGCTCCAAGCACATGACCCCGCGGCAGAACGACGTGCTCGGGCGCGCCTTCGAGCAGGTGCAGGCCCAGCGGGGCGTCGGCAAGTGCCGGGCCCTGCACGCCCGGGGCGCACGCCCGGCCGAGGTCCCGACCCCACGCACCGCCGAGGAGCAGACCACCGGCCTGCAGCTCGTGGCCCACGGCGGGGTGTTCAACGGCCCCCGCCTCGACCGCGG
>NZ_KV824532.1:0-2420 GCF_001816045.1 Kytococcus sp. HMSC28H12 | reverse complement strand
GTTCAACGGCCCCCGCCTCGACCGCGGTACCCGCCTGCTGCTCACCACCCAAGGCCACTGGCCCGAGCCCGACCGGGCACGCGACGCCCTCGACCTGGGGTGCGGCAACGGCGTGCTCACCGCGGTGCTCGCCCGACGCGGGCACCGGGCGACCGGGATCGACGTCTCACGGGCGGCCGTGGCCTCGACCCGGGCGACGCTGGCCGCCAACGACCTCGACGGCACGGTGCACCTGGCCGACGGGCTGACCGGCACTCCCTCGGCGAGCGCCGACCTGGTGGTCACCAACCCGCCGTTCCACGTGGGTGCGGCCAAGGACTCCGCCCCCACGCTGGCGATGCTGCGCGACGCCGCCCGGGTGCTGCGGCCAGGCGGCGAGCTGTGGTGCGTGTACAACTCGCACCTGCCCTACCGGCAGGTGGCCCGCGAGGTGTTCACGCAGGTGCTCGAGGTGGCCCGCGACCGCGAATTCACCGTGCTGCGCGCGGTGCGCTGACGGGGCTCGGGCCGCCTCACCCGCGTCAGGCCACCCCGGCCCGGTACAGGGCGGCGTCGTCGAGGCCGGCCACGCCCTCGCGCCAAGCCGCGTGGGCGGCATCGAGCTGGGCCAGTGCACCAGCGGCCGTACCGGCGTACTCCCAGGTGTCGTAGGCACAGGCCGGGCCACCGAAGTGCGAGGCCGCCCGCATGCCGAACACACCAACCACCACGTGCGCCAGCCGCCAGGCGATGGTGGTCACCGGCGCCGGGTCGGGCTCGGGGAACGCGAAGTCCACGAGCCACTCCCCTGCACCGGCGCGCATCGTGGCCGAGGCGGGGGCGGCCTGGCCGCGGCGCCGCACCGACCAGGCGCCGGCCGCGGGCTCCCACAGGTACTCGGCGTCGGTGAGGCCCTCCAGGCGCGGGCGGGCCTGGGTGCGCCAGTGCCAGTCGAGCTGCTCGGCAAGGAAGGGGGCCAGGGGCCGGGGCGTGGTCATGGGGGCCAGTCAACCGCGGACGACAGCGCGGCGACAGACCCGCCCGCGATGCTGGGGCGTCCCCTCCGCGACCGTCCCCGTCGCCCCCCCTCCCCTCGCCGAAGGTTCCTCCGATGCCGTCCCCTCACCCCGCGCTGACGCGTGCCCGCCGCGTCCTGCTCGCCGTGGCCGCCCTGGCGACCGTGTCCCCCTCGATGCCGCTGGGAGCCCCGGCCCAGGCATCGGTCCCCGTGGAGCGCTCCGTCACCGCTCCCGCCGTCGAGGCCGCACCCACCGCCTCCACCGCGGCCACCACCGTCACCCGCCACGTGCGTGCCGGGTCCGGCATGTTCGTGCGCGTGTACCGCAACACCTCGGGCGCCTCCGCCGGCCACTACGTACCTCGGGGCGGCATGGTGAAGGGCACCGTGCAGGGCCGCTGGTTCCGCATGGCCCCCGGCCGCTACGTGCGCACGGCCGACCTCACGACCCGCCACACCCCGTACTCCTCGCGCAACGGCCGCCACGCCCCGGGGCACCTGTGCCACGTGCGGGGCTCGGCGAGCGCCGCCCACCTGCTCACGGCCTGCCGCTCGGTGCGGCCGCTGGAGCGCCTCAACCGCGCCTACCGCGCACGGTTCGGGGAGGACCTGCGCTGGGACGAGTGCTACCGCACGTACGACACACAGGTGGCCTACCGCCGTGCCTTCGGCCGCATGGCCGCCACCCCCGGCACGTCCAACCACGGCACGCTGACCCGGGCCACCTGCGACCTGCCGGAGAGCCGCCGGAAGTACGGGTTCGGCACCACGCGCCACCGCTGGCTGGTGAGGCACGGGGCCCGGTACGGCTGGGTGCAGCCCGCGTGGGCGCGCCGCGACGGCCGCAAGCCCGAGTACTGGCACTTCGAGTACGTGCGCTGAGGCGTACCCTGCCGCGGGTGCGTACCTCCTGGGTCGATGGTGGGACCCACCTCGTGCGGTCGGTCTCGTGGACCGACCGCGACCGGCCCGCGCTGGTGACCAGCGACCTCACCGAGGCCGTGCACCGCATCGCGCTGCCGGGCGCCACGCTGGCGTTCACCGTGGAGCCCGGCCGCCACTGCACGGGGCGGTCGGTGCTCACGCCGCAGGGCACGGTGCGCACCGAGGCGTGCGCGCGGCGGCGCGTGGTGGAGTCCGGTCGGCAGTGCTCCGAGTGCGCGATGGCCGACGAGTTCCGCCCCATCCACCAGGTGCACCGTGGCGGGCCGGCCGGCGAGGCGCTGCGGCGCTACCTGGACCGCCCGCACTGGCTGTACGTGGCCACCTTCGCCGACGGCGCGCCCAAGGTGGGTACCGCATCGGACCACCACAAGGTGGCGCGCCTGGACGAGCAGGGGGCGGTGCGGGCCACCTACCTGGCCCGCTGCGCCGACGGGCTGGAGGTGCGGCGCCACGAGGACGCGGTGACCGCCGGGCTGGG
>NZ_KV824531.1:0-3760 GCF_001816045.1 Kytococcus sp. HMSC28H12 | reverse complement strand
TGCGGCAGGTGGACGACTTCGAGCAGCGCGTGCGCGGACTGCTGGGCCTGCCGGTTCTGCCTGCCGCCACGGCCCTGCTGGTGGCCGGCTGGCCGACCGGGGACCGCTGATGTTCGCCGCTTTCGCCCACCTGCACGTGGCCTCGAGCTTCTCGTTGCAGTACGGCACCTCCACCCCGCAGGAACTCGTGGACCGGGCCGCGGCGTGGGGCCAGGGCCACCTGGCCCTCACCGACCGGGACGGGCTCTACGGCGCCGTGCGCTTCGCCCGGGCCTGCACCGAGGCGGGTGTGGTGCCGGTGCTCGGGGTGGACCTGGCCCTGGCCCACGCCGAGGGCGAGGGGCCGGGGGCCGCCACGCCCACCCGTCGCTCCCCGGTGCGCGGCGGGGCGTGGGTGGACGAGAGCCACCACCGGGTGCGGGTGCTGGCCTGCGGGGGGCAGGGCGGGGGAGGCCACGGTGTGGGCTGGGCGGCGTTGTGCCGGCTCGTCTCGGCCACGCACGCTGCGGGGGATCGTGGGGAGCCGCGCACCACCACCGGTCTGGTGGCCGGTGCCGCCCCGGCGGTGCGGGTGCTGCTGGGGCCGGACTCCGACGTGGGGCGGGCCGTGCTGGCCCGCCGCCGGGCCGAGGCGCGACGCCTGCTGGAGGGCTGGGTGGACGCGGTGGCCCACCGGGTGGGCGACCACGTCACCGCGCGGCGCGTGGTGGTGGTGGAGCTGGTCTGCTCCGGTGCCCCGGCCGGGGAGCCCGGGTGCACCGACCAGGCCGTGGGCCTGTGGCACCTGGCCTCCGAGGTGGGGGTGCGGGCCGTGCTCACCGCCGCGGTGCGGCACGCCGACCCCGGTGACGTGGTGGTGGCCGACGTGCTCGACGCCGCACGGCGCCACGTGCTGCTCGACCCCCGGCACCTGGAGCAGCGCACCTCGGCGGCCCACCTGGCTTCCACCCCGACGATGGTGCGGGTGGCCCGGTGGCTCGCCGAGCGGGCGGCGTGGCCCGGGCCGCTGGAGCGGGCGGCCGACCGGCTGCTGGCCACCACCTGCGAGGTGGCCGTCGAGTGCGGGCTCTCGGCCCGCGACGACCTGGGCATCGGGTCGGTGCACCTGCCCGAGCCGGAGGTGCTGGGCTTCGCCGACGCGCAGGACGCCATGGCGGGACTGGTGCAACGCTGCCGGACGGCCCTGGAGGAGCTGTACCCGGGGGCGGCCCGGCGGCGGGCGGCCGACCGGCTGGAGGACGAGCTGTCCACCATCGGGGCGCTGGGGTACGCCACCTACTTCCTCACCGTGGCGCAGGTGTGCGACCTCATCCGCGAGGCCGGGGGACGGGTGGCCGCCCGCGGGTCGGGTGCCGGGTCGCTGGTGAACCGGCTGCTGGGCATCAGCGGGGTGGACCCGCTGCGGCACGACCTGCTCATGGAGCGCTTCTGCTCGCCGCTGCGGGCCGAGCTGCCGGACATCGACATCGACGTGGAGTCCGACCGGCGCACCGAGATCTATGAGCGGGTCCTGGAGCGTTTCGGCGACGGCCGGGTCACCTGCGTCTCGATGATGGAGACCTACCGGGTGCGCCACGCCGTGCGCGACGTGGGGGCCGTGCTGGGCATGCCCCCGGTGGAGGTGGACGCCATCGCCAAGGCCTTCCCGCACGTGCGGGCCCGGGACGCGCGGGCGGCGGTGCGGGACTTGCCCGAGCTGCGGGCCGCCGGGCTGGACGCTCCGCGCCTGCAGCGGATGCTCGACCTCGTGGAGCGGCTCGACGGGTTGCCGCGCCACATCGCCCTGCACCCCTGCGGCGTGGTGCTCTCCAACCTGGGCCTGCGCGACCGCACCCCGGTGGAGGCCAGCTGGCTGGGCTTCCCCATGAGCCAGTTCGACAAGGACGACGTGGAGGACATGGGGCTGCTCAAGCTCGACGTGCTGGGCATCCGCATGCAGTCGGCCATGGCCCACGCCCTGGACCTCGTGGAGGCCACCGACGGGGTGCGGATCGACCTCGACGACGAGGCCCAGGTGCCGCACGACGACGCCGAGACCTTCGGACTCATCGGCTCCACCCGCACCCTGGGGTGCTTCCAGATCGAGTCGCCGGGGCAGCGGGAGCTGGTGGGCAAGTTCGGGCCGCGGACCTTCGAGGACGTCATCATCGACATCTCGCTGTTCCGGCCGGGTCCGGTGAAGTCGGACATGATCACGCCCTTCCTGGCCGCCCGGCAGGGGTGGGCCGAGCCGTTGCTCATGCACCCGGCGCTCCAGGAGCACCTGCGCAGCACCGAGGGGGTGGTGGTCTTCCACGAGCAGGTGCTGCAGGTCATCACCGCCACCACCGGGGTGGACCTGGCGCACTCCGACGAGGCCCGCCGCGCGATGGGCACCGCCGAGGGGCGTGAGGCGGTGGAGCGCTGGTGGCGCCCGGCGGCCGCGGCCCGAGGGTTCACCGGGGAGGTGGCCGACCGCATCTGGGAGGTGCTGGCGGCCTTCGCCTCGTTCGGCTTCTGCAAGGCGCACGCGGCGGCGTTCGCGCTGCCCACCTACCAGTCGGCCTGGCTGAAGACCCACTACCCGGCGCACTTCATGGCCGGGGTGCTCACCCACGACCCGGGCATGTACCCCAAGCGGCTCATCCTCGACGACGCCCGCGAGCTGGGCGTGACGGTGCTGGGGCTCGACGTGAACGCCTCCGGGGAGGGCTACCGGGTGGAGCCGGTGGGGCAGGAGGAGCCCGACGACGACCTGTCCGTCCCCCTCACCGAGGTGGACCCCGACCGGGCCCTGGAGCGGGTGCGCCGCCGGGCCCGCCGGTGGGGGCTGCGGGTGGCCCTGTCGGAGGTGAAGGGCCTGGGGCAGGACGACGCGCGGCGGATCGTGGCCGGGCAGCCGTACGCCTCGCTGGCCGACTTCTGGCACCGGGCCCGGGTGGACCGCCCGCTGGTGGAGCGGATGGTGCTGGCCGGGGCGTTCGACGCCTTCGCGTCCCCCGAGCGGCGGCGTGACCTGCTGGTGGAGCTGGTGGACATGGAGCGGTGGCGGGAGCCGCGCTCGCGGGGGCGTCGGGCCCGCCTGGCACTGGACCGGGCCGAGCAGGACCGCCGCGCGGCCGAGCGCGGCACCCAGCCGATGCTCGACCTGCCCGCACCCCGCGGTGTGGGGGACGCCGGGCTTCCCCCGATGGCCCGGGAGGAGCAGGTGGCCCACGAGTTGGAGGTGCTGGGCATGGACGTCACCGCCCACGTGCTGGAGCCGCACCTGCCCACCCTGCGGGCACTCGGTGCGCGGCCGGCCCGGGACCTGCTGGGGCTGCGGTCGGGCACCGAGGTGCTGGTGGCCGGGGTACGCGTGGCCACGCAGACCCCGCCGGTCCGGTCGGGCCGCCGGGTGGTCTTCGTGACCCTCAACGACCCCACCGGGGCCAGCGACGCCACCTTCTTCGAGGACGTGCAGGGCCCCTACGCGCAGGTGCTCTTCCAGTCGTGGTTCCTGCTGGTGCGGGGCGTGGTGCGCCGCACCGGCCCCCGTGGCGTCTCGCTGCGGGCCACCGGGGCGTGGGAGCTCTCGGAGCTGACCGGGGCACACCGTTCCGGCGGGGTCGACGGGCTCTTCGCCGCGTGGGAGGAGCAGGACCGCGTGCAGCACGAGCGGGCACGGGCCGGGCAGGAGGCCGCGGCCGCCCAGGGACCGTTGGGGCGGCGGGTGCTCGTGCACGCCTCGGGCTACCGGCAGTCGCCCTATGCCGACGTCGGCGCCGCCGGGCCCGCGGTC
>NZ_KV824530.1:0-4903 GCF_001816045.1 Kytococcus sp. HMSC28H12 | reverse complement strand
GGGGCCCGGCTGCGGCAGGCCGTGGCCGCGCACGGGAGACTGTGCGCCGGCATCGACCCGCACCCGAGCCTGCTGCGCGACCTCGGCCTCGGGGTGGACCCGGCGGGCCTGGCCACCTTCGCCGAGCGTTGCGTCGCGGCGTTCGCGGGCCGGGTGGCCGTGGTGAAGCCCCAGGTCTCCTTCTTCGAGGCCTTCGGCTCCCGCGGCATCGCGGTGCTCGAGGACACGATGGCGGCGCTGCGGGAGGCCGGCGCGCTGGTGCTGCTCGACGCCAAGCGCGGCGACATCGGCAGCACCAACGCCGCCTACGCCCGGGCCTGGTTCGGCGAGGGCGCCCCGCTGCGCTGCGACGCGGTGACCCTCAGCCCCTACCTGGGCGAGGACGCCCTGCGCGGCGTGGTCGAGGCCGCCCGGGCCGACGGCGCCGGGGCGTTCGTGCTCTGCCGCACCTCCAACCCGGAGGCCGGCCCGCTCCAGGGCGCGCGTCGCGACGACGGCCTGACGGTGGCCGCCGGGGTGGCCCGGTGGGCCGAGCAGTTCGAGGGCGACGTGGGCCTCGTGGTGGGCATCACCGTGCGCGACGCGCTGGAGACCCTGCCGCTGGCCGGCGGCGCGGCGCCCCTGCTGGCCCCGGGCTTCGGCGCGCAGGGCGGCTCGGCCGCCGACCTGCGTGGCGTGTTCGGTGACGAGTCCGACCGCGTGCTGGCCTCGGTGAGCCGTGACCTGCTCCGTCACGCCGGCTCGGTCGAGACGCTCGTGCAGGCCGTCGAGGGCTGGCAGCGGGAGCTCACAGCGGGGGAGGGGCCGGGGCGTTGAGGGCCACCGTGCACCACCGGTACCCTGCGGTGTCCCCCGCAGAGCAGGAGCAGCACGTGACCCTTCCCGACCTCACGGCCGACCAGCGTCGGGCCGCTCTGGACGCCGCCGTCGCCGCCCGCCACCGGCGGGCCGAGGTCAAGGCGGCCGTCGCCCGGGGTGCCCTGAGCATCGGGGAGGTGCTGCAGGCCGCCGAGCACGACGAGGCCGTGGCCAAGATCCGGGTGTCGGTGCTGCTGGAGTGCCTGCCCGGCATCGGCCCGGTGCGTGCCGGTCAGGTGCTGGCCGAGTTGGGCATCGCCCCCTCGCGCCGGCTGCGCGGCCTGGGCGTGCACCAGGTGGCCCGGCTCAGCGACCGCTTCGCGGCGGTGGCGCGGTGACCGCCGACGCGCCCCAGCGGCGCCTCGTGGTGCTGGCCGGCCCCACGGCGGTGGGCAAGGGGACCGTCTGCCAGTGGGTCCGTGAGCACCACCCCGAGGTGTGGGTGTCGGTGTCCGCGACCACCCGCGACCCCCGGCCCGGCGAGGTGGACGGCTCCACCTACCACTTCGTGACCCCACAGGAGTTCTCGCGGATGGTCGAGGACGGGCGGATGCTCGAGCACGCCGTCGTGCACGGGGTGCACTCCTACGGCACCCCGCGCGACCCGGTGGAGAGCGCGTTGGAGCAGGGCCGTCCCGCGCTGCTGGAGATCGACCTCCAGGGGGCCCGCCAGGTGCGTGAGGCGATGCCGGACGCTCTCTTCGTCTTCCTCGCCCCGCCGAGCTGGGACGAGCTGGTGCGCCGCCTCGTGGGCCGGGGCACCGAGGACGCCGAGGAGCGGGAGCGCCGCCTGGCCACCGCCGAGCGCGAGCTGGCCGCCCGGGACTGGTTCGACGTCAGCATCGTCAACGAGTCCGTCGAGCGTGCCGGTGCCGACCTCGTAGACTTGCTCCTCGACCCGCCGCCGGTCCCCGCCGACCGCCGGGTTCCCTGACCACCCGCCGACCCGCCTCCCGCCCGCCGGGAGGCCCGTGCGACGACGCCGTCGCCACCACCGCCCCGATCCAAGGAGGATCCATGTCCGGCACCAAGGCCGCCCCCATCGGCGTGACCAACCCGCCCATCGACGACCTGCTCAAGCACGTCGACTCCAAGTACGCCCTGGTCATCTACTCGGCCAAGCGCGCCCGCCAGATCAACGCCTACTACGCGCAGCTCAAGGAGGGCCTGCTGGAGTACGTGGGCCCGCTGGTGGAGGCCGAGGCCTCCGACAAGCCGCTCTCGGTGGCGCTCAAGGAGATCAACGCCGACAAGCTGGTCCGCACCGTGCGCACTGACGTGCCCGAGCTGGGCGAGGACGGCGTGTCCGAGGAGCCCGAGGAGATCACCGCGGTCGCCGACTCCACCGACGAGGTGGCCCCGGCCGAGTCCGTCGACGTGGTCGAGGGCACGCAGGACGCGGACGGCATCGACGAGGCCTGATGCGCGTCGTCCTGGGGGTTGCCGGCGGCATCGCCGCCTACAAGGCCGCGAGCCTGTGCCGCCTGTTCACCGAGGGCGGGCACGACGTGCGCGTACTGCCCACGGCGGCGGCGCTGCGCTTCGTGGGCGCCCCCACCTGGGAGGCCCTCTCCGGGCACCCCGTGGCCACCGACGTGTTCACCGACGTGCCGTCGGTGCAGCACGTGCGCGTGGGCAAGGAGGCCGAGCTCGTGGTGGTGGCCCCCGCGACCGCCGACCTGCTGGCCCGGATGGCCGCCGGCATGGCCGACGACCTGCTGACCACCACGCTGGTCACGGCCACCTGCCCGGTGGTGGTGGCCCCGGCCATGCACACCGAGATGTGGCAGCACCCGGCCACGCAGGCGAACGTGGCCACGCTGCGCTCCCGGGGCGTGCACGTCATCGAGCCCGCGAGCGGGCGCCTGACCGGCAGCGACACCGGCCCCGGCCGCCTGCCGGACCCCGAGGTGATCCACGCCGAGGCGCTGGCGCAGGTGGGGGCCGCGGACGCGGGCTCGGGTGAGCTGCCGTGGGCCGGTCGCCGCGTGGTGGTGAGCGCCGGCGGGACCCGGGAGGCCCTGGACCCGGTGCGCTTCCTGGGCAACGCCTCCTCGGGGCGCATGGGCATGGCCGTGGCCCGCGCCGCACGCGACCTGGGCGCTGAGGTGACCGTGCTGCAGGCGGCGGTCGAGGTGCCGGCGCCGGAGGGGGTGCGGGTGGTGGACACGCCGAGCGCCGCCGACCTCGAGGCCGCCGTGGGACGGGAGTTCCACGAGGCCGGGGCGGACCTGCTGGTCATGGCCGCCGCCGTGGCCGACTACCGGCCCGCGCAGGTGGCGACCACCAAGATCAAGAAGCAGGACGACGGTGCCGGGCTCACCCTGGAGCTCGAGCGGACGCCCGACGTGCTCGCAGGGGCCGTGCGCCGCCGCGACGCCGAGGCCGCGCAGCACCCGCAGGAGCGACGGCAGGTGGTGGTCGGCTTCGCCGCGGAGACCGGCGACGAGCACGGCTCGGTGCTCGACCACGCGCGCGCCAAGCTGGCCCGCAAGGGCGTGGACCTCCTCGTGGCCAACGAGGTGGGCGTGGGCGTGGTCTTCGGGCAGGAGGACACCACGGTGCACCTGCTCACCCCCGACGGCCCGGTGCGCACGGTGGGCCCGGTGTCCAAGGACGAGGCCGCCCGGGCGGTGTGCGAGGCCGTGACGCCCCTGCTGGGCTGAGCTGCAGCCGGGCCGAGGTCGTCGGTGGAGGGGTCTAGGCTGTCGCCCGCGTCAACCCGGCGCACCCGTCAGACAGCAGCCGCTGCACAAGGAGCACCCATGGCACGTCTCTTCTCGTCCGAGTCCGTCACCGAGGGACACCCCGACAAGATCTGCGACCAGATCAGCGATGCGATCCTGGACGAGATGCTGCGGCAGGACCCGGACGCGCGGGTGGCCGTGGAGACCATGGTCACCACCGGGCTGGTGCACGTGGCCGGCGAGGTGCGCACCTCGGGGTACGTGGACATCCCGCGGGTGGTGCGCGACACCATCATCAAGATCGGCTACGACAGCTCCGAGAAGGGCTTCGACGGACGCACCTGCGGCGTCGAGGTGAGCATCGGCGACCAGAGCGTCGACATCGCCGCCGGCGTGGACGACTCCTTCGAGGCCCGGGAGGGCGCCTCGGAGAAGTACGACCGGCAGGGCGCCGGTGACCAGGGCCTGATGTTCGGGTACGCCTGTGACGACACCCCCGAGCTGCTGCCGCTGCCCATCTCGCTGGCCCACCGGCTGAGCAAGCGGCTGGCCCAGGTGCGGCAGGACGGCACGCTGGACTACCTGCGCCCCGACGGCAAGACCCAGGTGACCGTCGAGTACGACGGCGACCGCCCGGCGCGGCTCGACACCATCGTGCTCTCCACGCAGCACGCCCCGGGGGTGCCGCTGGAGGCGCTGCTCACCCCCGACCTGCGGGAGCACGTCATCGGGCCGGTGCTGGAGAACCTCGCCGAGTCGGGTGTGGAGCTCGACACGAGCAGCACCCGCCAGCTCATCAACCCGACGGGCATCTTCACCATCGGTGGGCCCATGGGCGATGCCGGGCTCACCGGGCGCAAGATCATCGTGGACACCTACGGCGGCATGGCCCGCCACGGCGGTGGCGCCTTCTCCGGCAAGGACCCGTCGAAGGTGGACCGCTCCGCCGCCTACGCGATGCGGTGGGTGGCCAAGAACGTGGTGGCCGCGGGGCTGGCCGCGCGCTGCGAGATCCAGGTGGCCTACGCCATCGGTGCCGCGCGCCCGGTCGGCCTCTACGTGGAGACCTTCGGCACCCACACCGTGCCGGTGGAGCGCATCGAGCACGCCATCGACGAGGTCTTCGACCTGCGCCCGGCGGCCATCGTGGACGCGCTGGGCCTCAAGCGCCCGATCTACCTGCCCACCTCGGCCTACGGGCACTTCGGCCGGACCACCGCCAGCGGCGTGGCCCGCGCCTTCCCGTGGGAGCGCACCGACCGGGTGGAGGCGCTGCAGCGCCTGGCGCACGCCTGAGTGGCGCCGTGGAGGAGGGCCTGCTCCCGGTCCCCGGCCTGGCCGTGCAGCGCACGGCCCCG
>NZ_KV824529.1:0-1176 GCF_001816045.1 Kytococcus sp. HMSC28H12 | reverse complement strand
GGGGGCCGTCGCCTGCGCGGCCCTGGCCGTGGGCACGGGGGTGCAGGCCGTGGCACCACCCCCGCCGGAGACCGCCCGTGCAGTGGTGGCGGCCGGCGACGTGGCCCCCGGCACCCCCTTGGCCGAGGAGCACCTCGAGGAGGTGGAGCTGCCGCAGGACGCGGTCACCTGGTCGCCGGTCGGGGCGGACGCACTGGTGGGACGCACAGTGGCCGTGCCGCTGGCGGCCGGCGACCCGGTGACCGAACGGGCGGTGCTGCCCGACGGGCGCCAGGTGCCGGCCGGGCAGGAGCTGGTCTTCCTCCCGGTGCTCGACCCGCCGGTGCTGCAGGCCGCCGGCAGCGGGTCCACGGTGCGGCTCATCGAGCGGGAGACCGGCCGGACCGTGGCGAGACGGGCCACCGTGCGCGGCAGCGTGGCACCCGACCCCGAGTCACCCGATGCGGTGGGTGGGCTGTGGGTGGCGCTCACGCCCGAGGAGTCCGACGCGGTGGCCGGCGCGGGCGGTGCGGCCACGGGCCTGGACACGCCGGTGGCGGTGGTGCTGGTGGCACCCGCTGGAAAGGGGGCCGGGGCCCTGGGGCCGGACGATCCGGAAAAAAGTGACGACTCACGCACCAAAGTGGCGGGGTGAGGGGCCCTGCCCCGGATAGTCTGCGGGCCTGGACCCCCGCACCCGGTGGTTCACCCCCCCCCCACAGATTCAGGAGCACCACCATGCAGGGTTTCAAGGACTTCATCATGCGCGGCAACGTCATCGAGCTGGCCGTCGCGGTCGTCATCGGCTCGGCCTTCGCCGCCGTGGTCAACAAGGTCGTCGAGAACCTCATCAACCCGATCCTCGCCGCCGTCGGTGGCGTGAACGCCGACGGTCTGGGCTTCCGCCTGCGCTCGTCCAACCCGGCCACCTTCATGGACTTCGGCGCCATCATCACCGCGCTGATCACCTTCCTGATCACCGCCGCCGTCGTGTACTTCGTGTTCGTGCTGCCGATGAACAAGTTCAACGAGCGTCGCGGCCTGGAGGTCCCCGAGACCGACTCCGAGGTGCTCGCCGAGATCCGCGACCTGCTCAAGGCCAACCGCGGGCTGTGAGCCCCCGGCCGGTGACCCGGCCCCGGCGCCGAGCGCCCGCTGACGACGACGCCGCCGCACCCGACAGGTGCGGCGGCGTCG
>NZ_KV824528.1:0-13983 GCF_001816045.1 Kytococcus sp. HMSC28H12 | reverse complement strand
TCGTCTGGCACTGAGCCGCGCGGCACCTCGCGCCCGGGCGGTGCCCGGGCTCAGGCCAGCTCGGGCAGCGGCGGCAACTGCGGCTCGTGCAGCCAGGCGTGGAGGGTCTGTTCCACCAGGGCGCCCTGCGCACCGGACCCCTGCACGCAGTGGGCCACGAACTGGGCCGTGCTGGCCGTGCCGCCGGAGTGCGCCTGCACCCAGGTGCGCAGCAGGTCGAAGAAGGTCTCGTCGCCCACCACGGCGCGCAGCGCGTGGAGGGTGAGCGCGCCCCGCTTGTAGACCCAGTCGTCGAACATGCGGCGCATGGTGGGGGCCGCGAGGGTCACCCCGGCCGGCAGGTCCTCGAGCTCGGCGTGGTGCCGGGCGGCCTGCTCCTGCACGGAGGGGCCGGGCTCCCAGGTGCGGCGATGGTCGGACCACAGCCACTCGGCGTAGCAGGCGAAGCCCTCGTGCAGCCAGATGTCGCGCAGCAGCTCACCGGTGACGGCGTTGCCGAACCACTGGTGGGCCAGCTCGTGGGCCACCAGGCGCTCGTTCTCCCAGACCGCCTCGACGTAGTTGCGGCCGAAGGTGCTCAGACCCTGGGCCTCCAGCGGGATCTCCAGGTCGTCGTCCACCACCACCGCGCGGTACTGCGCGAAGGGGTAGGGGCCGAACAGCCCGCTGAGGAAGTCGACCATGCGCCCCTGGTGCTCGAGCGAGGTGCCCTCCCCCACCCGGACCGTCGGCGGGTGGACGATGCTCACCGGGACCGACGCCTCGCAGGGCGTCTCCACGTAGCGGCCGACCTGCAGGGTGGCCAGGTAGGGCGACATCGGGCGGTCCATCTCGTACACCCAGCGGGTGCGGCGCCCCTGGCGCTCGCAGACGGTGCGGGTACCGTTGGCCACCACCTGGTAGTGGGCGTCGGTGAGCACCTCGATGCGGTACGTGGCCTTGTCGGCGGCGTCGTTGTTGCACGGGAACCACGACGGCGCGCCCTGCGGCTGCGAGCCCACCATCGAGCCGTCGGTCAGCTCCTCCCACCCGGCCTCACCGTGGGTGCCGGGCACCGGGCGCGGCTTGCCGGACACCTTGAGCTCCAGCACGAGCCGCTCCCCGGCCCGCCGGTCCCCGACGGCGACCGACCAGCCACCGCTGGTGCGCCGGTACCTGGCCGGGGCACCGTCGACGGTGGCACCGCCCAGCTGGAGGCCGCGCAGGTCGACCTTCAGGTGGTGGGTCGGCTCGACGACCTCGACGTGCAGCCGCGCCCGCTCGTCGAGGCGGTTGGTCACCACGGCGTAGGTGAGCTGCAGGTCGTAGTGGTGGACGCGGTAGCGGGTGTCGCCGTGGCCGCGCAGGTACGGGTCGGGGTGGGTCATGGGCGCCTGTTCGCAGAGGGTTCGTCGGGTGGTCTTCGGGCTCGGGGGAAGGCGTCAGCCTAGTCCTCGACCCACGGGCCGATGGGGTTGCCGACCCACCGGGTGCGGTCGGGCGCGGACTCGCCGCGCATCACCAGGGAGCCCGGTCCCACGGTCGCGTCGCGGCCCAGGGTGGAGGCGGGGAGCACCACCGAGTTGGGGCCCACGGTGGACCCGGCCCGCAGGCGCACCGTGTCCATGGCCAGCACGCGGTCGTGGAAGAGGTGGGTCTGCACGACGCAGCCGCGGTTGACCGTGGCACCGGCGCCCAGCTCGATGAGGTCGTGCTCGGGCAGCCAGTAGGTCTCGCACCACACGCCACGGCCCACGCGGGCACCCATGACCCGGAAGTACAGGTTCAGCAGGGCGGTGCCCGGGACGGCGCGCAGCATCCACGGCACGGCCACGGACTCCACGAACGCGTCGGCGAGCTCACCGCGCCAGACCATGCCGGACCACAGCGGGTGCTCCGAGGGCTTCCAGCGCCCCACGAGCAGCCACTTGGCCACCACCGCCACCAGCACGGCGAGGACACCGCAGGCGAGCAGCACCAGACCGGAGGCGGCCGCGGCGGCGCCCCAGCCCCATCGGGCGGCGAGCCAGCAGAGGGCCGCGGCACCCAGCAGGTGCAGCACCAGGTGCGCCAGCAGCGCGAGCACGCGGCAGGACTCCACCATCGCCCGCAGCACGCGCAGGTGGCGCGGCGGGGCGTAGGTGCGTGCCGCGTCGACCTGGGAGGGGGCGCGGCGCAGCTTCTCCGGCGGCGAGCCCACCCAGGAGGCGCCGGCCTTGGCCTTCTTGCGGCGCGGCGCGGCCGAGAGCACCGCCACCAGAGACTTCTTGGGCACCTTGCGGCCCGGCGCGGTCATGCCGGAGTTGCCCACGAAGGCCCCGCGGCCGATCTTCACACGCTCGACGCGCATCCAGCCACCGCCGAGCTCGTACCCGCCGATGAGCGTGTCGTCGGCGAGGAAGGCCCCGGCACCCACCCGGGTGAGGCTGGGGATCATGAGCACCGTGGAGGCCTCGGCGTCCTTGCCCATGCGGGCGCCCAGGAGGCGCAGCCAGAGCGTGGTGATGGCGCCGGCGTACATGGGGAACAGCCAGGTGCGGGCCTCGTCCATGAGGCGCAGCGTGGCCCAGGCCTGCAGGGCGCGGCGGCTCTGCGTGGGGTGGTGGCCGCCCTGCAGGCCGATGCCGGCCAGACGCACCAGCACGAGGATGAGCAGCGCGAGGGTGGCGTAGCCCGCCAGGCCCGCCAGCGGCAGCCAGAGCAGGGCGGTGCGGACGGCCTCTCCCAGCGAGTCGGCCCCGGCCAGCGGGCGCCAGAGCACCAGTCCGCCGACGAGCGTGGCCACGAGCGGCAGCAGCGAGATGAGCACGCCCGTGAGGGCGTAGAGACCGGTGTAGACCGGGCGGCGGCGCGGGGCGTCGGCCCACGGGCCACGGGCCTGGCCGGCGCGGATGGCCGGGGAGCCCGACCACCGCTCGCCGGCGGGCACGTCCCCGAACACGGTGGACCCGGGGGCCACCTCGGCGTCGGCGCCGACGCGGGCACCGCCCACGAGGGTGGATCGGGCGCCGATGCGGGCTCGCTCCCCCACCTCGATGGGGCCCACGTGCAGGGTCGCGCCGTCCACCCAGTGACCCTGCAGGTCCACCTCGGGCTCCACCGCGCAGCCCTCACCCAGCGTGAGGTGGCCGGTGATCGGCGGCATGGCGTGCAGGTCCACGCCGCGCCCCACCCGGCAGCCGAGCAGGCGGGCGTACCAGCGCACGAGCCCGGCACCGGAGACCAGGCCCGCGCCCGCCTCGTCGGCGAAGCGCTCGGCGAGCCACAGGCGCAGGTGCACGCCGCCGCCCCGCGGGTGGGTACCGGGGCGCACCCCGGCCAGCAGCACCCGGGCCGCGAGGGCGGCCAGGGCCATGCGGCCGGCGGGCAGCACGAGGAGCACCCAGCCCAGGCCGAGCGCCCACCAGGGCGCCATCGGCACGAGCGAGGCCGCCTCCCAGCCCAGGAGGTCCAGCACGCGGGCCCCCAGGGCCACCCAGAACACCCACCGCAGACCGGTGAGCGTGCGCAGCCCCAGCAGGGCCAGCAGCTGCACGGCCTGCACGCCGCGGCCCACCGGGGGCACCTGCTCGTTGAGGCGGCCGGTGGGGCCGTCCAGTCCCTGCAGCCAGCTGGCGAAGGCACCGATGGTGTGGTGCTCGTAGACGTCGGCCACCGTCGCGTTGACGTACCGCTCACGGACGCGGGCCACGATCTGCGCCGCGGTGAGCGACCCGCCGCCCAGCTCGAAGAAGTCCTCGTCGGGGCTGGTCGGCCGGGCGCCCAGCACGGTGTTCCAGATGTCGGCCAGCCACTGCCCGGTCTCGTCCAGGGCGCTGTCGCCGGCGCCCTCCTCCTCGGGCAGTGGCCACGGCAGGGCGTCGCGGTCGATCTTGCCGCTGGTGCGGGTGGGAAGGTCCGGCACCACGGCCAGGCGCGGCACGAGGGCGCCGGGCATGTCGGCGCGCAGGCGGGCCAGGGAGGCCGCGCGGTCGAAGGCCTCGTCCACCGTCAGGTAGCCCACGATGAGGGTGTTGCCCGACTCGGTCCTGCGGATCGCCGCGGCGGCGCCCGCCACGCCCGGCAGCTGCAGCAGCGCGGAGTCGATCTCCCCCAGCTCGATGCGGCGCCCGCCCACCTTCACCTGGTCGTCCGCGCGGCCACGGAAGAGCAGCCCGGCGGGGTCGTTGACCACCACGTCACCCGACCGGTAGGCGCGCTCCCAGCCGAGCGTCGGCATCGGGGCGTACTTCTCGGCGTCCTTGGCAGGGTCCAGGTAGCGCGCCAGGCCGACGCCGCCGATGATCAGCTCACCCTCCTCGCCGGGGGCGACCGGCTGCCCCTCGGCGTCGACGACCGCCAGGTCCCACCCGTCCAGCGGCAGGCCGATACGCACCGGCGGCTCGGCCGTCACCTGCGCGGCGCAGGCCACCACGGTGGCCTCGGTGGGCCCGTACGTGTTCCACACCTCGCGGGTGTCGGTGGCGAAGCGCGCGCCGAGCTCCGGCGGGCAGGCCTCCCCGCCCACGATGAGCAGGCGCACCCGGTCCATCGCCTCGGCCGGCCACATGGAGACCAGCGTGGGCACGGTGGAGACCACGGTGATGTCGTTGGCCACGAGCCACGGGCCCAGGTCCACACCGGAGCGCACCAGGGAGCGCGGGGCGGGCACCAGGCAGGCCCCGTGCGCCCAGGCCAGCCACATCTCCTCGCAGCTGGCGTCGAAGGCCACCGACAGGCCGGCCATGACCCGGTCGCCGGGCCCGATGGGGGCCCCCTGCAGGAAGAGGCGCGACTCGGCATCGACGAAGGCGGCCGCGGAGCGGTGCGTGACGGCCACGCCCTTGGGCTTGCCCGTGGAGCCCGAGGTGAAGATCACCCAGCAGTCGTCCGCCAGGTCCGGCAGGGCGGGCTCGACCGGCTCGCGGTGTGCGTCCAGCCGGGAGGAGATCACGAGGTCGGCGCCCACCACGGCGGCGGCCTGCGACTCCTCGAAGACGGTGCGGGCGCGCTCGTCGGGGTCGTCGGCGTCCACCGGCACGTAGGCCGCACCGGCCAGCAGCACGCCCATGATCGCCACGTAGAGGTCCGCCGTGCCCGAGGGGACGCGGACGCCCACCTTGTCGCCGGCGCCGATGCCGAGCTCCGCGAGGCGCGCGGCGAGCTCGGCGGAGGCCTCGTGGAACTCGTCGTAGGTGAGCACGCTGCCGCCGGCGGCGACGGCGGGCGCGTCACCAAAGCTCTCGACGGTCTCGAGGAAGAGGTCCACCAGGGTGCGCGGCGCGGGGGCGAGGTGGCCGGCGCGCAGCGGGTCCTGCTCGGGGGGCGTCGGGGCGGTGGTCATGGCTGGATCCTCCCAGCAACGGAGTGGGGACGAACCCGGCGGACGGGGGCCCTGCCGGGGCGCCGGCGGGGACCCGTCGGCACGGCACGCCGGGGCGTGCGCGCAGCAAAGGAGCCCCACCCGGAGGTGGGGCTCCCACTGGTCGGGCTGACAGGATTTGAACCTGCGACCCCTTGACCCCCAGTCAAGTGCGCTACCAAACTGCGCCACAGCCCGATGCCCCGCGTGCGGAGCGGAGAGAACCATAACCCATCGGGCGGGCTCTCCCCCAACCAGCCCCCTCGGCGTGGTGCCTGCGGGGCCCGGTGGTGGGTGCGCTCAGCGGCGGCGGCGCTCCCGGACGCGCACCGAGATCTCGATGGGGCTGCCCTCGAAGCCGAAGCGCTCCCGCAGCTTGCGCTCCAGGAAGCGCCGGTAGGAGTGCTCCAGGAAGCCCGAGGCGAACACCACGAACGTGGGCGGGCGGCTGCTGGCCTGGGTGGCGAACAGGATGCGCGGCTGCTTGCCCGAGCGCACCGGGTGCGGGTGGGCGGCCACCACCTCGCCGAGGAACGAGTTGAGGCGGCCGGTGGGGATGCGCGCGTCCCAGCTCTCCAGGGCGGTGTCCAGCGCCGGCACGAGGCGGTCCACGTGGCGCCCGGTGGCCGCGGACATGTTGACCCGCGGCGCCCACGGCACCTGCACCAGCTCGCGCTCGATCTCGCGCTCCAGGTAGTGGCGGCGCTCGTCGTCGGTGGTGTCCCACTTGTTGTAGGCGATCACCAGCGCACGGCCGGAGTCGATGACCTGCTGCACCACGCGGATGTCCTGCTCGGCGATCTCCACCCCGGCATCGATGAGGACGACGGCCACCTCGGCCTTCTCCAGTGCGCTCTGCGTGCGCAGGGAGGCGTAGAAGTCCACGCCGCGGGTCTGGTGCACGCGGCGCCGGATGCCGGCGGTGTCCACGAACATCCACGTGCGCCCGCCCAGCTGGATGTACTCGTCCACCGGGTCGCGGGTGGTACCGGCCACGTTGTCCACCACCACGCGGTCCTCCCCCGCCAGCCGGTTGAGCAGCGAGGACTTGCCCACGTTGGGGCGGCCCAGCAGCGCCACCCGACGCGGCCCGCCCACGACGCGCCCGGCATCGGAGGCCGGCTCGTCGGGGAGGGGCGCGAGGATCTCGTCGAGCAGGTCGCCCGAGCCCTTGCCGTGCAGCGCCGAGACCGGCCACGGCTGACCCAGGCCCATGTTCCACAGCGCGGCGGCCTCGCCCTCCAGGTGCACGTCGTCCACCTTGTTGGCCACGAGGAGCACCGGCTTGTCCGCGCGGCGCAGCAACCTCACCACGTCCTCGTCGGCGTCGGTGGCACCGACGGTGGCGTCCACGACGAACACGATGACGTCGGCGAGCTCCACGGCCACCTCGGCCTGCTGGGCCACGTGACGCTGGATGCCCTTGGCGTCCAGCTCCCAGCCACCGGTGTCCATGACCATGAACGGCGTGCCGTTCCACTCCGCCGGGTAGGTCACGCGGTCGCGGGTCACGCCCGGCTCGTCCTGCACCACGGCCTCGCGGCGGCCCAGGATGCGGTTGACCAGGGTGGACTTGCCCACGTTCGGGCGGCCCACGATGGCCACCACCGGCAGTGAGGTGACCTGGTTGCCGTACTCGTCGAACCCGTCACCGCCCTCGATGAGCGCGGCGTCCTCGGCGTCGAGCTCGAACTCCTCCAGCCCGGCCCGCAGCGCGGTGGCGTAGGCGGTCTCCACCTCGGTGTCCGGCGCCGTGGCCTCCTCGAGCACCGCCGGGTCGTCCGGCACCACGTACTCCACCTCGGGGCCGTCCTCGGGCAGGGTCTGGTCGTCGTGCTCGGTCATGCTGCTCCCTCGGGGGTCGAGCCGGTGCCGGCGCGGTCGAGCACCACCGAGACGACGGCCTCCACCGAACCGGGCAGGTCCAGGTCGGAGGTGTCGATGGTGGTGACGCCGTCGGCGGCGGTGGTGAAGTTCGAGACGGTGGAGTCGTCGCGGTCGCGGCGCACCACCTCGTCACGGGTGGCCGCCGAGACGGCCTTGCCGCCGGTCTGCCGCTGGCGGCGGGCCAGGCGGGCCTCCTCGCTGGCGGTCAGCAGGATCCGCACCCGCGCGTCGGGCGCGATGACGGTGGTGATGTCGCGCCCCTCGGCCACGATGCCGCGGCCCGCGGCGTGTGTGCCGGCGATGATCTCCCGCTGCCGGCGGGCCAGCTCGCCGCGGACGTCGAGGTTGGTGGCCACCGCGGAGACCTGCGAGGAGATGCGGCTCTCGCGGATGGCGCGGCCCACGTTCTCCTGGCCCACCCAGACGCCGGGCTGCGCCGGGTCGGTGGACTGGTGCAGCGGCGCGGTGCGGGAAAGGTGAGCCACGGCGTCCACGTCGCGCAGGTCGACGCCCGCATCCAGTGCCGCCCAGGTGAGCGCGCGGAACATCGCCCCGGTGTCCAGGTAGGCCAGGTCGAAGGCCATGGCCACGGTGCGGGCCACAGTGGACTTGCCGGAGCCCGACGGGCCGTCGATGGCCACGGTCACCGGCACGTCCAGGTCGGCGATGCGGGGGTGGCGTCGGGTGGCGGAGTAGGGCAGGCGCATCACAGGTCCACCAGCTTCATCGTGCGGGCCAGCTCGTCGGGCGTCACCGCGCGCATCTTGCCCGGGCGCAGGTCGCCGAGGCGGACCTCGCCCACCTGCGTGCGCACGAGCTCCTCCACGGGGTGGCCGACGGCCTCCAGCAGGCGGCGCACCACGTGCTTCTTGCCCTCGTGGATCACCAGCTGCACCAGCGCCCACCCGGGCTGGGAGTCGATGACCGAGAACTGGTCGACCTTGACCAGCCCGTCGTCGAGCTCCACCCCCTCGCGCAAGGTGTTGCCCAGGCCCTTGGCCACCGGGCCGGGCACCTTGGCCACGTAGGTCTTGAGCACCTGGAAGCTGGGGTGCTGCATGCGGTGGGCGAAGTCGCCGTCGTTGGTGAGCAGCAGCAGGCCGGAGGTCTCCTGGTCGAGCCGGCCCACGTGGAAGAGGCGCTCCTTGCGGGTGAAGGTGTAGTCGCCCACCGAGAGGCGGCCCTCGTCGTCCTCCATGGTGGAGATGACGCCCACCGGCTTGTTGAACACCAGGTAGACCTTGGAGTCGTCGGTCTGCACCGGCAGGCCGTCGACGGCCACCTTCTGGCGCGAGGTGTCGATGCGCACGCCCAGCTCGGTCACCGGCACGCCGTCCACCTCCACGCGACCGTCGGCGATCATCTGCTCGCACGCGCGGCGGGAGCCCAGCCCGGCGGCGGCCAGAACCTTCTGCAGGCGCTCGCCGTCGGCGGTGTGCACGTCGTGGTCGGCCTGTGCGGCGGTGGGGCGGACGCGGCGCTTGCGCACCGGGCCGAAGCCGCCCGTGCCCCGCTTGCCCTGGCCGCTGGCGCGACGGGGTGCGTTCTCACGGCGTGTCATGACTGCTCACTCTCCTGCTGCTGGGTCGGCCCGTCCTCGGGCGCGGTGTCGTGCGGGTCGGGCTCGGGTACGGCCCCGGGGTCGGGCGCGACATCGCCCTCCGGGGCGGCGCCACCTTCCGGTGCGGCCTCGGTCTCCCGGGCGCCGGGCCGACGCGGGGCACCCAGACCCTCGGCGATGGCGTCGACGTCCCCGGCGTCGGGGAGGAAGGGCGCGAGGTCGGGGAGCTCGGCCAGGTCGGCCAGCCCCATCCGCTCGAGGAACTGGTGGGTGGTGCCGTAGAGCACCGCCCCACTGGGTTCGGCGCCCACCTCGGCGATGAGGCCGCGCGCCACGAGGGTCCGGACCACACCGTCCACGTTGACGCCGCGCACCGCGGCCACCCGGCCGCGACTGATCGGCTGACGGTACGCGATGACGGCGAGCGTCTCCAACGCCGCCTGCGTGAGCCGCGCCTGCCGGCCGCCCACGAGGAAGCGCTCCACGGCCTCGGAGTAGGCGGGGCGCGAGTACATCCGCCAGGCGCCGGCCACCTGCCGCAGGTCGAAGCCGCGGCCGGCCTCGGTGTACTCCTCGGCGAGGCGCTCCAGGGTGGCCCGGACCTCCTCGACCGGGGCGCCCAGGCCCTCGGCGAGGTCGGCGGCCGGCACGGGCTCGTCCACGACCATGAGCACGGCCTCGAGCGCGGCGGGCAGGTCGTCGGCCCAGGAGGGGGCCTCGTCGGGGGCGGTCACGGTCGGGTCACTCACGGGGTCCAGTGTGCCCGGTCGCACCCGGCGACCAGACGACCTCCATCGGGCCCAGGGGTGCCGACTGGGTCACGTCGACCGTCCCCGACCGGAGCATCTCCAGCACCCCGAGGAAACGGCCCACCACCTCCAGCCGGGTCGCGGCGTCCCCGATGAGCTCGGCGAAGGTCAGCCGCCCGGCCTCCCGCAGCCGCGCGGACATGAGGCTCACCTGCTCGGTGACGCTCACGGTGGGGGCGTGGAGGTGCTCGACTCCCACCACCGGCTCCGGGCGGGGGCTGAGCGCCCCGGCGGCCACCATCGCGAGCTGGTCGGGGGTGACGGTCATCACCAGGTCGGGCAGCACGGCGGCGAAGCGCTCCTCCAGGCCTGCCATGCGCGGCACCGCCCCGCCCGCCTGGCCGGTGCGCTCGGCCATCCACGCCGCCACCTGCTTGTAGGCGCGGTACTGCAGCAGGCGGGCGAAGAGCACGTCGCGGGCCTCGATGAACTCGAGGTCCTCCACCTCCGAGCGCGTCTCGGCCGGCAGCAGGCGGTTGGCCTTGAGCTCCAGCAGCGTGGAGGCCACCACGAGGAACTCCGAGAGCTCCCCCAGCAGCCAGGCCGAGGCGGCGCGGTCCCCACCGGCCTCGGCCTCCGAGGCGGCCCGCTGGGCCTCGCGCAGGTGGGCGATGAACTCGTCGGTCACCTGTGCCAGGGCGATCTCGGTGACGTCCAGCCGGTGCTTGGCGATGAGGCCGAGCAGCAGGTCGAAGGGCCCCTCGTAGGCCGACTGGTGCACGTGGAAGGGCACCGGCCGCCGGTGGGTCAGCATGCCGCCGGGGGTGGTCCCGGCAGCGGGTGGGGGCAGGTCGGTCACGGGGGCAGTGTGGCCGATGGCTCAGGCCACCGCGCCGCGGGCGATGAGCTCGCGGGCCAGGCGGCGGTAGGCGTAGGCGGCCGTGTGGTGCGGGGCGTAGCGGGTGATGGGCTCGGCGGCCAGGGTGGCGTCGGGGAACTTCACCGTGCGACGGATGGGGGTGGTGAAGACCAGCTCGCCGAAGTGGTCGGTGACGCTGGCCACGACCTCGCGGCTGTGCAGGGTGCGGCCGTCCACCATCGTGGGCAGGATGCCGTCGATCTGCAGCAGGGGGTTGAGGCGGTCGGTGATCTTCTCGATGGTCTCCACCAGCAGCGCCACGCCGCGCAGGGCGAAGTACTCGGTCTCCAGCGGGATGATCACGCCGTGGGCGGCGGTGAGCGCGTTCACGGTGAGCAGGCCCAGCGACGGCTGGCAGTCGATGAGGATGGCGTCGTACTCCTCGAGCACCGGGCGCAGCGCGCGCTCGAGCACCTGCTCGCGGGCCACCTCGTTGACCAGCTGCACCTCGGCGGCCGAGAGGTCGATGTCGGCGGGCAGCACGTCCAGGCCCGGGGTGCTCGTGGTCCGGATGACGTCGTGCACGTCGAGCTCGCGGGCCGGGCGCATGAGCAGGTCGTAGACGCTGTGCTCCGAGCCGGAGGAGCGCACGCCGAGGCCCACCGAGAGGGCGCCCTGGGGGTCGAAGTCCACGAGCAGCACCCGGCGCCCCATCTCGGCCAGGGCAGCACCCAGGTTGATGGTGGTGGTCGTCTTGCCCACCCCGCCCTTCTGGTTGCACAGGGCGATGACGCGGGCAGGGCCGTGAGAGGTCAGCTCCGGCGGCCGGGGGAAGTCGTCCAGGCGGGGGTTCTCCGCCAGGGCCACGGCGCGGGACACCCGCGGCGCAGCAACCGGCGCCTCGGTCGCCGCCGCGGCCTCGACTCCCTCGAGCGGCAGCTGCGTGGCCGCGGCGTGGTCCTGGGTGTCCGAGCGTTCGCTCACGGTGCCTTCCTCTCCTGATCGACGGGGCAACCCTACAGGCGCACCCGAGGCACCGTCGCCCCCTCATCCTCAACTCGACCCGTGGGTGACCCTCGACCTCAGGGTCATGCCCTCTCCTCGCTTCGTGACGTCATCGAGCGCGTGGGTGGGTCGCCTGGAAGACCTCGCGGAGGTGACCGGGGGTCACCCGCGTGTAGATCTGGGTGGTGGTGACCGACGCGTGCCCCAGCAGCTCCTGCACCACGCGCACGTCCGCGCCGCCGGCCATGAGGTGCGTGGCGTAGCTGTGGCGCAGGGTGTGCGGCCCCAGCCGCTCCCCCAGGCCCGCCCGCTCACCGGCCTCGGCCACCACGGCCCAGGCTGACTGCCGCCCCAGCCGGCGCCCCCGCTGGTTGAGCAGCAGCGCCGCACCGGCACCCCCGCTCGCCGCCAGCACGGAACGACCCGCCGCCAACCAGTCGCCCACGGCCTGGGCCGCCGCCCCACCCAACGGCACGTGGCGCTCCTTGCCGCCCTTGCCCAGCAGGCGCACCACGCGTCCCCGGAGGTCCACGTCGTCCACGTCGAGCCCGGTCACCTCGGACACCCGCGCGCCGGTGCCGTAGAGCAGCTCGAGCAGCGCCCGGTCCCGGCGGGCCAGGGCCAGCTCCCGCGGCGCGGCGCCCCCCTCCACCGGGGCGGTGGCCTCCAGCAGCCGGGTCACCTCCTGCACCGAGAGCGCCTTGGGCAGGCGCTGGCCCGTGCTCGGCGGGGTCACGTCGGCGGCCACGTCGGCGGGGACCCAGCCCTCCAGCAGGGCGAAGGCGTGGAAGCGGCGCACCGCCACGAGCATCCGCGTCACCGACGACCGAGCCCGTCCCGAGGCCGCCAGCGCCTGCAGGTGGTCGCGGACGTCCTGCGTGGTCACCGCCGCCCACTCCCGGCACCCGGCCTCCTGCAGGAAGCGCACCCAGACCACGAGGTCGCGCCGGTAGGCCGCGAGGGTGTTGGCGGCCAACCCCCGCTCCACCGACAGGTGGGCCAGCCACTCCTCCACCGCCGGCCACAGTGGCCCGTCCACGCCCGTCGGCCCATTGCTCCTCATCCCCCCAGTGTGAGGCAGGCTGGCCCCATGGCCTGGTACTCCTCCGCCCCCGCCCGTCGGTCCGTGCAGGTGCTCTCCGACCTCGCCATGGCCGGGTGGACCCTGCTGTGGGTCCTCGTCGGCCGCGCGGCGCACCACCACGTGCTCGAGCGCTTCGCCCCCGCCGAGCGCCTCGTGGAGAGCGGCGACCGCATCAACGACGGCGTCCAGGGAGCCGACCAGCGCCTGTCCGATCTGCCGCTGGTGGGCGACCTCGCCTCGGGCGTGCTCGACGGGCTGCTGGGCGTGGGCGACCCGGTGACCGAGACCGGCCGGGAGCTGCTGGCCTCCGGGGAGCGGCTGGCCGACACGATGTGGCTCGCGGTCACCGGCCTGCCGGTGCTCACCGCCCTGCTGGTCTGGCTGCCGGTGCGCCTGCACTTCGCGGTGCGCTCGGCGGCCACCGCCGCCAACCTCCGGCGCGTGGACGACCCCGAGGCCCTGCTCGCCCTGCGCGGGCTGGCCACGCTGCCGGTGGGCACACTGGCCTCCATCGACCGCGACCCCGTGGCCGCCTGGCGGCGCGGCGACGAGGAGGTCGTGCACGAGCTGGCCCGCGCCCAGGCACGGGAGCTCGGGGTGCAGCTGCCTCAGAGGTCCCGCAGGTAGGGGTTGCTGGCCCGCTCGTGGGCCATCGTGCTGGGGCGTCCGTGCCCCGGCAGCACCATCGTGGCGTCCGGCGTGGGCAGCACCACCTCGCGCAGGGAGCGCTGCATGGCCACCGGGTCCCCGCCCGGCAGGTCGGTGCGGCCGATCGAACCGGCGAACAGCACGTCGCCGGTGAACGAGCTGGCCTGCAGGTCCGAGCCGGCGCGGCGCACCTGCTCGGGCACCTTCTGGACGTCGTAGAGCACGCTGCCCTCGGTGTGCCCCGGGGCGTGGCGCACCTGCCAGGTCATGCCGGCCAACTCGAGGGTGGCCCGGTCGGTGACCTCGTGCGCGACCTCCGGCTCGGCCCAGGTGAACGAGCCGCCGTACTCGCGCTGCAGCATCGCCCACATCGGTTCCGAGAGGCCCTTGCGCGGGTCGGTGAGCCGGTAGCGGTCGTCGGTGTGCACGTAGGCGCCCACGGTGCCGCCGCAGACCGGCGTGACGCTCACGGTGTGGTCCAGGTGCCCGTGCGTGAGCAGCACCGCCGCGGGGCGCAGGCCGTTCTCGCGCAGCGCCTCCCGCAGGCGGTCGACCACCCCGAACCCGGGGTCGATGACGACGCACTCCTCCCCGGCCTCGGGGGCCACGACGTAGCAGTTGGTGCCGAAGGCGGTGGCCGGGATGGCGAGGGTGAACATGGCCGCCAGCGTAGGCGGGCGCACCCGCGGACCACCGGCGGCGCGCCCCACGCACCTTGGCGCACCCGGGCCACGGCGACTACCTAGACTGGCCCGAGCGAACCGTCCGCCGAGAGAGGCAACCATGAACGCGGCTGATCAGACCACGTCCACCCCCGAGGGCCCCGAGGGCACCCCGGCCGGCCAGGAGCAGGCGCCCACCGACGCGGCA